>JBJEYG010000210.1:0-1533 GCA_051886555.1 Gemmiger sp. | reverse complement strand
CCTCCGGCAGAGCCGCCGTTCCGGTTTTCGGTTCCACCGCCGCCGACACCGGTATGGTTTCGGCCGCGCCCCTGATATGTACCAGCAGAAAAGCCGCCGCCCCCAACGCCACGGCGAACACCGCCATTCCCCCTGCCCGGCGCAGACGGCGGCGGCGCTTTTTCCGCGCTGCAAACCGGCGGTAGCTGAGTTGCCCGGCCGCGCTGCCGCCGGCATGGACCGGTTGCCGCGGCGCGCCTGTCTGTCCGGGCTTCGCCGCGCCGGGATCCGGGCGGCCCTGCCGTGGCGGCCGGCCGCGCTGCGGGCCGGCCTTTTGCTGTGTGCTGCGGGACGGCGCACGGTAAACGTTTTGTCTTGCGCGCGGTTCTTTCTCCGCCATGCGCTGCACTTCCTTTCCTGTTCTGGTCTAAAATAACGATACCGCCCGCATGTAACGGTCTTACGCCGGTCCTGTTTCCAACTTGTAAAACTTTGCGCAGTGCTTCTCCGTTTTTTAGTTTTCCATCCGGTCGTATGCCAGACGTCCGAACTGCTGCATGACTTCCACTGCATCCGGCGGGAAATCTATGTTGCGGTCGCCCCGGTCGGTATAGCAGCTGACCACATAGGTCCGCCGGGCAAATACCAGGGCCTGGTCATGGAACGCGCCGTCCCAGCTGCCATACTTTTTGGCAGCCCGCACGCCGTCCGGCACATACAGCACGTCGTGGTCGGCGGCGCAAAAGCAATCGGTGAGCCACCCGGCATTGGCCGCGCCGGAAGCGGCATACCGGTACAGTGCCGCCATGGCGGCAGCCCCGTCCGCAGCGCTGGTGTATCCGTGGATTCCCTTTTCCGTCAGGGAACAGCCGGTCGCGTCGGTCATCCCGATGCCATGCAGAAAATCCGCAAATTCGCCGTCCTCCGCGGCAGGCCAGCGGGTGGCCAGCAGGCGCAGCGCCTGATTGTCGGAATTGCCCAGCATAGCCTCCACCGCCGCGCGGGCCGGCACGGCATCGGCATCGTTGTAGCCGTCCAGCCAGCTTCCGGCAAGCTGACCGCGGTAGGTGTTGTCCAGCGATTCGTCCAGGTCGATCTCGCCCGCATCGGCGCGGGCAGCCAGCCACAGCGCGTGGGGCGCCTTGAGGGTACTGGCCGCATAGTAAACGGCATGTTCGTTCCAGCCAAAGTACGCTCCGGACTCCGGATCAAGCAGCACCGCCGAAAATCCGTTTCCCTGTGCTTCACAGAACGTTTGCAGCGCGTCCACCGTTTCGGCGGAAAAACCTTCGTCCGCCTTCTCCGCATCCGGCGCATCGGTCCGGGGCGCCGCCGTACGGTCCTCATACCAGACCACCGCGCGGGAAGCGCCCTCGGCGCCCAACAGAAACAGCAGCACGAACGCTGTGGTACGCGCCGCGCCCGCCAGCAGCCGAACGGCGCGCTTTTCGCGCTGTCGCGGTCCGGAATGGGCATTCCGGGTTTGGATGTGGCGGGGCGAAGCAGGCATGACAGATTCCTCCTTTTGCGGCAGCGCGGCGTTACGCCGCCTTT
>JBJEYG010000209.1:0-1539 GCA_051886555.1 Gemmiger sp. | reverse complement strand
CGGCTACCGCGTGCAGTTCAACAGCGCCATCGGCCCCTACAAGGGCGGTCTGCGCTTCCATCCCTCGGTCAACCTGTCCATCATCAAGTTCCTGGGCTTTGAGCAGTGCTTCAAGAACAGCCTGACCGGCCTGCCCATGGGCGGCGGCAAGGGCGGCTGCGACTTTGACCCCCACGGCAAGAGCGATGCCGAGGTCATGCGCTTCTGTCAGAGCTTCATGACCGAACTGTACCGCCACATCGGCCCCGACACGGACGTGCCCGCAGGCGACATCGGCGTGGGCGGCCGCGAGATCGGCTACATGTACGGCCAGTACAAGCGCATCCGCAACGAATTCACCGGCGTGCTGACCGGCAAGGGCATCCCCTACGGCGGCTCCCTGGCCCGCACCGAAGCCACCGGCTACGGCCTGTGCTACTTTGCCGACGAGATGCTCAAGGCCAACGGCAAGAGCTTTGCGGGCGCCAGCGTGGTGATTTCCGGTTCCGGCAACGTGGCGATCTACGCCAACCAGAAGGCCACCCAGCTGGGCGGCAAGGTCATTGCCATGAGCGACTCCAACGGTTATATTGTGGACGAAAACGGCATCGACTACAAGGTGATGAAGGAAATCAAGGAAGTCAAGCGCGCCCGCATCAGCACCTACCTGGACTATGTGCCCACCGCCCGGTATGTGGAGGGCAGCCAGGGCATCTGGACTGTCAAGTGCGACATTGCGCTGCCCTGCGCCACCCAGAACGAGCTGCCGCTGGAAGGCGCCAAGGCGCTGGTTGCCAACGGCTGCTACGCAGTGGCCGAGGGCGCCAACATGCCCAGCACGCCCGACGCCGTTGCCTACCTGCAGGCCAACCATGTGCTGTTTGCCCCCGCCAAGGCTTCCAACGCCGGCGGCGTTGCCACCAGCGGCCTGGAGATGAGCCAGAACTCGCTGCGCCTGGGCTGGACCTTCGACGAGGTGGACGGCCGTCTGCACGACATCATGGTGAACATCTACAAGAATGCCGCTGACGCTGCGGAGCGCTACGGCATGAAGGGCAACCTGGTTGCCGGTGCGAACATCGCCGGTTTCGAGAAGATCGCCAGCGCCATGCTGAGCCAGGGCATCGTGTAAGCCCTGCGCCGCAGCTTACCGCGCAGCCTTTGCAGGGCAAGGCGCCATGCGCGCCCTGCTTTGTTCCGCATTGTTAAGAATGGACGACCCGGCCCCCGCGCAAACGCGCGGGGGCCGGGTTTTTATATAACTGGCAGCAAAAAAGCAGAATCCGGCAGGGCCGGAACATTTCCGTTCCGGCCCTGCCGGTTCTGTTATAAATGGTTTTTAAGGAATTGCTTATTTGTTATGCTGACGCTTTTTCAGCACCACAACACCGGCCAGACCGGCGGCAGCCAGGACCAGCATCACAACCCAAAGCATGGGGTTGGAGTTGTCGGAGGTCTGCGGAACGGTAGCGGTCTTGGTGGGCGTGGGCGTGCCGCCCCACTTGCCTTCGGCGATCAGCTGCGCGATCTCGGGGTGCTCATCGGTCGGGGTGGGCGCGG
>JBJEYG010000208.1:0-6941 GCA_051886555.1 Gemmiger sp. | reverse complement strand
AGCTGGAAAAAATGCGCCGCAAGCTGGAAAGCCAGACCTGACTTACCGCATGCAAAGGAGAAAATTATGCCTGTAACGATCATTGCCGAGGCCGGGGTCAACCACAACGGCGACCTGGCCATGGCCAAGGAGATGGCCCGCGTTGCCAAGGAGTGCGGTGCGGACATTGTAAAATATCAGACTGCCGTGCCCGAAGTGGTGGTTAGTAAATTCGCTGAGAAGGCCGAGTACCAGAAGGCGGCCACCGGCGCGGCCGAGAGCCAGCTGGAGATGGTGCGCAAGCTGCACTTTGACTTTGAGGGCCACCGGGAGCTGAAAGCCTACTGCGATTCCATCGGCATCCAGTATCTGTCGGCGCCGTTCGACATTCCCAGCGTCCGGTTCCTGGCTTCACTGGACCTGCCGCTGCTCAAGATCCCTTCCGGCGAGATCACCAATCTGCCCTATCTGGAAGAGGTGGCCAAAACCGGCATTCCGGTGCTGCTGTCCACCGGCATGAGCACCCTGAACGAGATTACCGACGCCCTGGGCGTGCTGGATGACGGCGGCTGCCCTGCGGCAACGGTGCTGCACTGCAATACCCAGTATCCCACCCTCTACGGCGACGCCAACCTGTGCGCCATGCTGGAACTGGCCGACCAGTTCGGCCTGCCGGTGGGCCTGTCCGATCACACCCCCGGCTGGGAGTGCGACGTGGCCGCCACGGCGCTGGGCGCCAGCGTCATCGAGAAGCACTTTACGCTGGACAAAGATCTGCCCGGCCCCGACCAGAAGGCCAGTATGGACCCGGCGGAGTTCGCCGCGATGGTGCGCGCCGTGCGCAACACCGAAGCCGCCCTGGGCGACGGGCGCAAGCATGTGACCGAGAGCGAGGCCCCCAACAAGGCGGTGGCCCGCAAGAGCATTGTGGCGGCGCAGCCCATCGCCAAAGGGGAAACTTTTACCGCCGCCAATCTGACCACCAAGCGCCCGGGCGACGGGATCTCCCCCATGCGCTGGTACGATGTACTGGGGAAAACCGCCAAACGCGACTTTGAAGAGGACGAAAAGATTGAACTGTGAACCCACCCGGCGGGTCGCGGTGGTCACCGCCACCCGCGCGGAATACGGCCTGCTGCGCCCGGTGGTGCACAAGCTGGCGGCCCATTCGCTGCAGCTGGTGGTCACCGGCGCGCATCTGTGCGCCCGGCTGGGCGCCACCGTGACCGAGATCGAGGCGGACGGCGTGCCCATTGCGGCGCGGCTGCCGATTTTTGACGAGACAACCCCCGGGGAGCCGGTGGCCCGCACCATCGCCCGCACCATTGACGTGTTCGACCGGTATTTTTCCGCGCATCGCCCCGATGTGGTGCTGCTTCTGGGCGACCGGTTCGAGATTTTTGCGGTGGCGGTGGCTGCGGCGGCACGGCATCTGCCCATCGCCCATATTTCCGGCGGGGATGTGACGCTGGGCGCGGCGGACGAATACTACCGCCACTGCATCACCAAAATGGCGGCGCTCCATTTCCCCTCCTGCGCGGACAGCGCCGCACGTCTGCTGCGTATGGGCGAGGAACCCGACCGCGTGTTCTGCGTGGGCGGTTTGGGGGATGAGAACATTCGCACACTGCCTAAAATGAGCCGGGAAGAATTGTGCAAGAGCACCGGTTTGTCTCAGCTGGCAGGGCCGTTTGCGCTGGTGACCTACCACCCCGAAACAGCGGGCGAGGCTGACCCGGCGGCCCAGTGTGCGGCGCTGTGCGCCGCCATGGAGCGCACATCCGGTGTGTTCTGGCTGATTACCGGTTCCAACGCCGACGCAGGCGGTCAGACCTGCGACGCCGCCATGCAGGCCTTTGCCGCTGCGCATCCCGGCCGTGCCGCCTGGGTGCGCAGCCTGGGGCTGAAGCGTTACCTTTCGGCCATGAGCATGGCTGCGCTGGTGGCGGGAAATTCCAGCAGCGGTGTGGTGGAGACGCCCAGCTTCGGTGTGCCCGCCGTCAACATCGGCAGCCGGCAGGCGGGGCGCATCATCTGCGACAACGTGCTGTGCTGCGGTCACGGCGAACAGGAGATCGCCGCCGCGCTGCAAACGGCGCTGACGCCGGAATTTGCCGCCCGCGCCAGGGCCGCCCGCAGCCCTTACTACGGCGGCGACACCAGCGGCCGCATTGTGGACGAACTGCTTAAATTTGACTTTACCCGGCCCAAAATCTTTTATGACGGGCCGCAATCTGCTTTGTAAGGTGATGTTATGAAACTGTTGATCGTTGGGCTGGGCAGCATGGGCAAGCGCCGCGCCCGCCTGGCAAAAGGAATGGACGCCTCCATCCGGCTGTGCGGCGTGGATATGGCTCCCGGCCGCCGCGCCGAGGCGGAAGCGCTGGGGGTGGCTGCCTACGGCAGCATCGCCGAAGCGGTGACGGCCGGGCGCCCCGACGCGGCGCTGGTCTGCACCGCGCCGCTGACCCACGCCGCCATCATCGGCGAACTGCTGGACGCCGGGGTGCCGGTGTTCACCGAACTGAATCTGGTGGCCGACGGTTACCGGGAAAATCTCGCCAAGGCGAAAGAAAAGGGACTGACGCTGTTTTTGTCCTCCACCATGCTCTACCGCAGGGAGACGCAGTACATCAAATCCCGTGTTGCGCAGTTCGGCCGTCCGGTACATTACATCTACCACATCGGGCAGTACCTGCCCGACTGGCACCCCTGGGAAAACTACAAAAACTTTTTCGTGGGCAACGCCCGCACCGGCGGCGTGCGGGAGATCCTGGGCATCGACCTGCCCTGGCTGCTGGACGCCTTCGGCCCGGTGGAGCAGATGACGGTTTGCCGGGATTCCATCAGCGAGCTTGGCCTGCCGTATCCCGACTGCGTCACGCTGCTGCTGCGCCACAAAAGCGGCGTGCAGGGCGTGCTGGCGGCGGATGTGGTCAGCCCCAAAGCGGTGCGCAACTTTGAGTGTTTCGGCGATGGGCTGCACCTGTTCTGGGAGGGCAACCCCAAAGCACTGTATGAGTTCGACGGCGGTGAAAAGCGTCCGGTGGAACTGTACGGCGCGGTGGAGCACGACCCCCGTTACAGCGACAACATTGTGGAAAACGCCTATGTGGATGAACTGGCGAACTTCTTTGCGGTGCTGCGGGGCGAGGAGCAGCCGCGCTGGAGCTTTGAGAAGGACCTGCAGGCCATCGAGCTGATGGACGCGGCCGAAAAAACCGACTGAAACAGGGGGAAAACCGTATGCAGACGTTATCCGCACTGTTTATCGGGCTGGGGTCCATCGGCACCCGGCACCTGAAAAACCTTTCCGCCCTCTGCAGCGGGCGGGGCATTCGGCTGCAGGCCGACGCATTGCGCAGCGATTTTTCCCGTCCGCTGCGCCCCGGCGTGGCGGAGCTGCTGCACGCCCAGTACACCGACCCGGCGGCGCTTGGCCGGTACGATGTGGCGTTCGTCACCAATCCCACCAGCCTGCACGCCGAAGCACTGCGGCAGCTGTACGGCAAAGCGGGGGCGTTATTCATCGAAAAGCCCATCTTTGACGCGGACAGCACCGGCCTGGATCTGAACGACTATCTGGTTCCCGGCCAGAAGGCTTATGTGGCGGCGCCCATGCGCTGGTGCGGCGTGATGCTGGCGCTGAAAAAGCTGCTGCCCACGCTGCACCCCTACTGTGCGCGGGTGATCTGTTCCTCCTACCTGCCGGACTGGCGGCCCGGGGTGGATTACCGCACGGTGTACAGCGCCCACCGGGCGATGGGCGGCGGCGTCACCATCGATCTGATCCATGAGTGGGATTACCTGGTGGATCTGTTCGGCATGCCGCAGCAGCTGTACAATTTCAGGGGAACGTACAGCGAGCTGGAACTGGATTCGGATGACCTATCCGTTTACATTGCCCGCTGGCCGGATCTGCTGGCCGAAGTGCATCTGGATTACTTTGGCCGGGGCTACCGGCGCAGCATTGAACTGTTCTGCCGTGACGGCAGCGTCACGGCGGATTTCGGCGCAGGCACGCTTACGCTGCCCGACGGTACGGTGCAGCGGTACGCCGAGGATGTGA
This sequence comes from Gemmiger sp., assembly GCA_051886555.1. GTDB lineage: Bacteria > Bacillota > Clostridia > Oscillospirales > Ruminococcaceae > Gemmiger. The sequence goes on along the minus strand of JBJEYG010000208.1, from coordinate 2,893 downwards.
ACGAGCGCTACCTGCGGGAGATGGCCTATTTTCTGGACTATGCGGCCGGGCCACAGGCCGAAAGCTGCAACACGCCGCGCATGGCGCTGGATGTGCTGAAGCTGACGCTGGGAAAACTTTGAAATACGATGGGGGAATACCGATGGAACGTTTGCTGATTACCATCTGCGGCCGCGCAGGCAGCAAGGGCTTTGCCAACAAGAATCTAAAAACTTTCTGCGGCCGCAGGCTGGTGTATTACAGCCTGAGCGCCGCCGAGCTGTTCGCGAAAGCGCACCCGGACGTGCAGGTGGATGTCTGCCTGAACACCGACTCGGAACTGCTGGCAGGCATTGTGGCGGAACAATACCCCGAGGTCTTCTACCTGCCCCGCGGTGAGACGCTGGGCGGCGACACCGTGCCCAAAATGGCCGTTTTTCAGGACAGTCTGGCGCGTATGGAAGCGCGCGCCGGGGCACAGTATGATTATGTGATGGATCTGGACATTACCAGCCCGCTGCGTACCGCCGACGACATTGCCAACGCCTTTGAGACGGCCCGCAGCCGCCCCGACCTGGACCTGGTGTTCAGCGTTACCGAGGCGCGGCGCAATCCCTGGTTCAACATGGTCAAAGCCGCGGGCGACCATGTGGAGAAGGTGATGGAAAGCCCCTTCACCGCCCGCCAGCAGGCCCCGGCGGTGTACGACCTGAATGCCTCCATCTATGTGTTCCGGCGGGATTTCCTGGCCAACAACCACACCGGCATTCTGTGGGACGGCAAGATCGGTGTGTCGGTGATGATGGACACCGGCATTCTGGACATCGATTCGGAGGAGGATTACCGCCTGATGGAGGTCATTGCCCGCCATCTGTACGGGAATTATCCCGCCTTCGCCGCCGTGCGAGATAATATCCGCGCATAAACGGTATGACGAAGCTACGACGCACCCGGCTGCCCGGCGCGGCGCTGTGTTTTGCGCTCAGCCTGGCCATGCTGGCGGCCCTGTTCGCGGCGGGGGGCGGCCGGCCTTACACCTCCGCGCCGGCGGGCTTTCATTACGGCATCAACAGTCCGCTGGATGTGCTCTGCCTGCTGCTGCCCCCGTCCGACCGGCTGTGGGGCATGCAGCTGCTGCTCCTGCTGCGCGCGGCGGGCGCCGGCACCGCCATGTGCTGGTACCTGGAGCGGCACGCCGGCCGTTCGCGGCTGATGGCGGCGCTGGGAGCGGCTTACGCCGCAGGCGTGTACACAGCCTGCATCATCAATGTGATCTGGGTGGACGCCGCCATTTTTCTGCCGCTGATGATGAACGCCGCCGACCTGGTGATGGACGGCGGCAAAGGCCGCCGTCTGGCGGTGACCGCCTTTTTCTGCGTGCTCACCAACTGTTACACCAGCTGGCCGCTGTGCCTGTTTTTACTGCTCTATCTGGCCTGGCAGTGGTTCTGCCGCTCCGGAAAAGCGGATCTGCCCGGTTTTGGCCGTGCGCTGGCGCGGCTGATTCGGGCCATGCTGCCCGGCATTCTGGCGGCGCTGTGCTGCCTGATGCCGGTGCTGCTGCACCAATACCACAGCGATGCCTTCCGGTTCAGCGAGGCGGCGCGCAACGCTGCGTTCCCGCTGGAAAGCCTGATCTACTGCCTGTTTTTCGGGCGGTATACGCTTGCCTCGGCCACGGTGGGGCTGCCGTATCTGTACGTCGGCGTGCTGGTGCTGGCTGCTGCGGTGCTGTATTTCTTCGGCGGCGCATCCACCCGCGCCAAATTTGTTTCGGCGTTCGCGCTGGTGGTGATCCTGGCCAGCTACCTGGTGGAGGCGCCCGGCATCTGCTGGAGCGACGGCGCGGATGTGGCGGTATTTCCCTTCCGGTACGGATTCATTTTCAGCGCCATGCTGCTGGTGCTTGCCGCCGATACCATCACCGCCGACTGCCCGCCGCCTTCCTCGGCGGTGGCGTTTCTGCTGTTTATGGGCATTGTTCTGCTGGATTACCGCGAAAATGCCCGCTCTGCCTTTACGCCGATGCGCCTGGCCGTCAATTTGCTGGCCTGCCCGGTGTCCTGGGGCTGTCTCTGGCTGCGGCGCACCCGGCCTGCCCGGCACAGGCTGACCGGTGCGATCTGGGCCGGTCTGCTGCTGGCCGAGCTGTATGCCGGCAGCTGTATTACATTGTACGGAGTGCTGAAATTGCCATGACACAAACAAACAATACGCCGCCGGAACGGGAACTGACGCTGATTACAGAGGCAGGCCGCACGCTGCTGGAAAATGGCGGCGAAGTGTTCCGCGCCCAGCAGACGATGGAGATTATGGCCAGAAGTCTTGGCGTGGAGGGCTTCCATGTGTATGTCATCACCAACGGGATCTTTGCGTCGGCGGGGGACAGCCCGCTTACCGAGATTCGCCACATTCCCTGCACGGCGGTGAATCTGAGCCGTGTGGAGGCGGTGAACGAATTGTCCCGTGAACTGGCGGACGGGAATCTTGACCTGCCGGCCGCAGAGGACCGGCTGCAGCAGATCCGCACCATGCCAGAGTACGGTACGCGCGTGGGCACGCTGGCGGGGGCGCTGGGCAGCGCCTGTTTTGCCTACCTGTTCGGCGGGGGCCCTGCCGATATGGCGGCGGCATTTGTAGCCGGCGTGGTGGAACAGATGGTTACCCGGCTGTGTGTACGGCTGCACATCAGCCGCATCTTCAGCGACATTGTGGCGGCGGCCGCCGCCATGGCGGTAGCGCTTCTCTGCCACGGGCTGTTCCCGGTGGTGAACGCCAACTATGCCATCATCGGCGCGTTGATGGTGCTGACACCCGGTGTTGCGCTGGTCATGGGCATTCGCGATTTTATCAACGGCGACTATCTTTCGGGTACCATCCGGCTGATCAATGCGCTGTTCATCGCGGGGTGCCT
>JBJEYG010000207.1:0-1541 GCA_051886555.1 Gemmiger sp. | reverse complement strand
ATTCTGCACTTACTCGCTTCGCATTTCGCTCTGCAATCTCTGCCTGAATCTGCTTGATCTTTTCTTCATCAAGTCGATAGAACACACCGTAGACGACCATTGCGACAACAACAGCTGCCAGCGGAAGCAGTGTAGTCAGCGCGCGGATTGCGCCGAGTGTCACTTCATTCTGTGCCTGATTGGCAACATAACCGGTTGCCTGCAGCACTGCAGTCGGGAGCGATCCGCCGATAATCATGGAGAACTTGATGCCCAGGCCAACCAGTGTCATGACAATCGCGGTGTAGCGCTTTCCGGTTTTCCAATCCGCATATTCTACCGGGTCGGTGATAACAGACCAGACAATACCCATCAGGACACCGTAACCAAAACCGGTGATTGCACGGGCGGCCATCATGCCAACAATTGCCGTTGTCGGCATAAAATACAGAACCACGCAGCCCAGTCCGGCAACGCCAAGGCCAAACATAACCGTCCCCTTCTTGTGGAGGTACTTGGTAAGTGTTGGTACACACGGCACGCCCAGAACGGAGAACAGCATCATAATCATGGAAAACCAAGACAGCATGTCCGGACGGTTTGCATAGTAGTTGATATAATAAGCGCCCATTGTTGCCTGAACCTGGCTCATCGTATAAACGCCAAGGAACAGAATAAAGGTGACGAATACCGGACCGACACGGAACAGCAGATAGAAAACATCCTTAATACCTGCCTTTTCGCCAGTTGTGGATACCTTTGGTGCCGGGATACGCTCCACAATCTGGCTCGAACCCCAAAGCAGAATCACTACCATGATCATTGCCATGATAATGGTGGTTACCATATAACCCTGCGCCAAACTCATGTAGTTGCTCAGGAAGCCGGAAAGCTCCGGAAGCATGATCGCACAGACAACGCCGCCGGCCTGCGCCAGAGTCATACGGAAGGACTGCAGGCGGGTACGCTCGTTCTGATCGTTGGTCATCAGTGTCGCTACGGAGATATACGGCTGAATAATAAAGGTGTACAGCATGTTCAGCAGATTGTAGCCAACGACTGCCCAAACGATTTTCAGACCATAGCTGAAATTCGGCGTGGTATACGTCATAACTGCTGCAAGACCAAATGGGATGGCACCCCAGCGGATATATACCCAATACTTGCCTTTCTTCGGCTGCAGACGCTCACAGATTGTACCCATCATCGGGTCGTTGATCGCGTCCCACAGACGGGAAGCTGCAAAGATGATTGCGACGTGTCCAGGCTTCAGGCCGAAAATATCGGTGTAGAAAAAGCTGATGTACAACGCGATGCACTGGAATACCAGATTCATCGCAAAGTCGATCGAGCCATAGCCCAGAACTTCCTTGCGCGGGATTTTGTAGTAGCCATACTGGGATGATGTCTTTTCCCAGTTAGCCGGGTTTTTCGAATTGTTTGACATTTTCATTCCTCCTATTCATACTTTGTCTTTGCCGATCCTCAAGACCACTGATCTCCTTTTCAGCGGTCTTTCGTTGTGCCTGTATTGTAACAATTCGCCTCGCCCGCAACAATTA
>JBJEYG010000206.1:0-1541 GCA_051886555.1 Gemmiger sp. | reverse complement strand
GGTATTTTTTGGTTATTTTTACCGTTTATAACAACTATACCAATCTTTATGCCCAATGTCAATCAAAACAAGGCGAAAAGCGCGGCGCGAATCTGCCAATTTTTGCCGCAAAGGGCAAAATCCGCTTGCTTTTTCGTTGAGACGGCAATTTACAGATTATAGGTGGGTGTCCGGTCCTGGCTGCGGTATTGCAGCGCCTCGCCAACGTGGTCAGAGCCGACCGTCTCGGCGCCGTCCAGATCCGCAATGGTTCGCGCCACGCGCAGGATACGGTCATAGGCGCGGGCGCTGTAACCCGCCTTCTCAAACGCAACGCGCAGCATCGCCTCCGCAGCGGGCGACGGGCGGCAGTAGCGGCGCAGCAGGTTGCCGGGCAACTGGGCATTGCAGCGTACGCCGGTTCCCTGGTAGCGCCGGCGTTGAATCCCGCGCGCAGCTTCCACCCGCGCGCGGATCGCCGCGCTGGATTCTCCGCCCGTCTCGGCGGTCAGTTCGTCATACTCCACCGGAGCGACAAACACATGCAGGTCGATACGGTCCAGCAGCGGGCCAGAAATGCGTTGGCGGTAGCGCTGGATCGCGGAGGGAGTGCAGGTACATTCCCTGGTGGGGTGGCCCATGTACCCGCACTTGCATGGATTCATGGCTGCCACCAGCATGAACCGGCAAGGATATTTCGCGGTGCCCTGCACGCGGGACACGGTGATTACGCCATCCTCCATCGGCTGGCGCAGCACCTCCAGCGTATCGCGGGAGAACTCCGGCAGCTCATCCAGAAACAGCACGCCATTGTGGGCAAGGCTCACCTCGCCGGGCCGGGGCGTCCCGCCGCCGCCCGCGATGGCCGCGGCCGACACACTGTGATGCGGGCTGCGGAAAGGCCGCGTTTTCATCAGTCCGGAACCTCCGGGCAGAAGTCCGGCCACCGAGTAAACGGCAGTGGTTTCCAGTGCTTCTTCGTAGCTCATCGGCGGCAGAATTCCCGGCATGCGCTTGGCCAGCATGCTCTTTCCGGTACCCGGCGGGCCGACCATCAGCACATTATGCCCGCCGGCAGCGGCGATTTCCAGTGCACGCCGCGCCTCCTCCTGACCTCGGACATCGGCAAAATCCGGGCCGAGCCACTCCCCTGCCGCATCGTAACCGTCCGCCTGTGCAGGGCTGAGCAGCGTTTCGCCGCAAAGGTGTGCCGCCACCTCCCGGGCGTTGCGGGCGGGATAAACCGTCAGCCCGCTCTTGCCGGCAGCCACGGCGGCTTCCGCGGCATTTTGGGCAGGCAGAAACAACTCGGTCACGCCGGATTTCGCGGCCGCCAGCGCCATTGGCAGCACGCCCGCCACCGGGCGCAACGTGCCGTCCAGGCCCAGCTCGCCCAAAAAGGCCTGATGCGGACCGGGCGATTTCATTTGTCCCTGTGCAGCCAGCAGTCCGATCAGAATGGGCAAATCATACACCGGCCCGGTTTTGCGCACGTCCGCCGGTGCCAGATTGACGGTGATCCGGCTGGCCGGCCAGGGCCAGCCCAGATTCTTCAGCGCGCT
>JBJEYG010000205.1:0-1543 GCA_051886555.1 Gemmiger sp. | reverse complement strand
TCCCGGTGGGGTCGGGCAGTACGTCGGCCAGCGTCAGCGCGCCGCTCTCACCCGCCGATTCCAGCGGTTCCTGCAGCGAGACCGACGGCCCTTCGCGCCGGGTGTGGCGCAGGTGCATGCGCAGTTCGTTTTCGATACACTGGCTGGCATAGCTGGCAAAACGCACACCGCGCTCCGGCCGGAAGGTGTTCACCGCCTTGATCAGGCCCACCGTGCCAATGCTGATCAGATCCTCCTGCGCGGAAGGGGCGGCATAATATTTTTTTGCCACATGCGCCACCAGCCGCAGATTGTGGCTGATGAGCCGGTCGCGGGCCTCCACGCTGCCCGCCGCCAGTTCCGCGAAGGCGCGCTGTTCCTCCTTTGCCGACAGCGGCCGGGGAAAGCTGCTGCTTTCCAGATGCAGCGCCAGGTACAGCATATGGGACGCCGCGGCCTGCAAAAACACCAGAAACATAACTCCACCCCCAGGGGCAGTATATGCCGCGCAGGGCGCGAAAAGACGCGGGATAGCGGCTACCCCGGCTGCACAGTTGCACTGGCGGAGCGGCTGTGAGCGGCAGCCCGCCCGGACGCCTCGGGCCGGGGGAAATCTGCGCGCGGCGCAAGGGCAAACCAAGGCCCTGCCGCAAAGAGCATGCGCGGCAGGGCCTTGGTTGATTTGAAAATTTCCGGTGATCCGGCGTCAGCAGCTCACCTTCAGAAGCTGGGCGCGGCCGTGCAGTTTGAGCGGGCGGCTGTTGGCGGGAAGAAAAAGGCAATCGCCCTTGAAAAAGTTCAGCAGCACATCCTGCCCGAACAGCACGCCGCAGCCGTCGGTGCACAGCAGCACCTGAAAGCTGTTCGCGCCGGTTTGCATGTCGACCAGTGCGCGGTGCGTTTCGGTGTTGAGCAGCAGGCGCTCCACCTGGAAATACCGGCAGCGGCACAGCAGCTCACAGGCGCAGCCGGGACGGTATTGGAGCACCCGCATGGGCTGGCGCGGTTCGGCGCTGCCGTGCAGGTCGGCCACATCCAGCGCTTTGTCCAGGTGCAGCGGGCGGGGCCGGCCGGTTTTGTCCAACCGTCCGTAGTCGTACAGACGGTAGGTCAGGTTGGAGTTTTCCTGAATTTCTGCGATCAGCGCCCCCGCGCCGATGGCGTGCACTTTGCCCGCCTCGATGGTGAACACGTCGTCCTTACGGATGGGCACTTTCTGCAAGTAGCGCTCCACGGTACCGTTTTTCACGCTTTTTCGCAAAGTTTCACGGCTGATGTCGTGACGGAAGCCGTACACCAGCGTTGCGCCCCTGGCGGCGTCCAGCACATACCACATCTCGGTTTTGCCGCGCTGGCCGTTCTCGTGTGCGGCGGCGTAGGCGTCATCGGGGTGAACCTGCACCGAGAGATCCTTTTTGGCGTCGATGAATTTGATGAGGATGGGCAGCTCGCCCGCGCCGGCGCGGGGATGGGTGCCCAGGTATTCGGGGTGGAGGCGCAATACCTCCGGCAGCGCCATGCCGTCAAATTCGCCGCCCGCCACCGTGCTGGGCCCGTCCGGGTG
>JBJEYG010000204.1:0-1557 GCA_051886555.1 Gemmiger sp. | reverse complement strand
ATAGGTTATTTTTCATTTTCCGCAAAAAAACCGCCGGAAGGCCCGGCGGTTGGGGATTTGTGCTGGAATTTTCGTTTACTGGAGGGTCGCCATATCGCATAGCAAAGTTTCCATATTGTGGACTGCGGTATCCCAGGTCGGCACGCGGAACATTTTTTGTTTACTTTTCAGCCTTTCGTACCGTTCCGGCTGCTGTGCCAGGTCATGAAAGGTCCGCCGCCATGCCTCCGGGTCACGGGGTGAGCAATACAGGCAGCAGTCGCCACCCACCTCCCGCAGCACCGCGCAATCGGAGCTGACGACCGGGGTGCCGCGGCTGAGCGCTTCTATGACGGGCAGACCGAAACCCTCGTCAAAGGAGGGGTACGCCGCCACAAACGCATGACGGTACAGATAATCAATGGTCGCATCGTTTTCTCCTTCAAAATGGGCGAAAAGCCGCCCCTTCTGCGGATGCGCCGCGATCCGGCCGCACAGCGTTTCCACATTCCACCCACGCCGGCCGGCAAATACCAGCGCCATGCCCTCCTCAAACAGCCCCGCATCGAACGCATCCAGCAGCACGGTATGGTTTTTCCGCGGTTCCAGCGTGCTGACCAAAAGCACATAGCGTTTTCCTTCCACAAAGCGCTGAACCTCCGGTGATACCGGCTGTTTCTCTGCGGACTGCGCGGAAAAGTCCGCCCCCAGGCCGGTGACATAGAGCGGGCAGCGCGGCGCATGCAGCTGGATCTGCAACTCCTGGATCACTCGCTTCGTTGCCTGCGTCGAAACGAAAACGGCAGCGGCATAGTTCAGCACCGCTCCCACATAATCCATAAACTGGCAAACGGTATCCATATGGCAATATTGCGGTTCTGTGACAGGAATCACATCATGTACAAAGGTGATAACGCGCACACCATGCTGCTTCAGCAGCGGATAAAGCCATGAGCGTTTCAGCCGCGCACCCCATACCGCATCCACATCGTACCAGATCGCCCCCGTTTCCAGGTCGGCCGGCTCCAGTACAGGCCCCAGCCCGCAGGCACAGTCCCCGCCCGCCAGATGGCAGCGGAACTCCTGCGCGGTAACCGGGCAATAGGCTGTGCGGCCCGGCGCTTCCCGCAACAGGCACAGTTCGATGCCGGGACATTCCTGCAGACGGATCACCACTTCCCGCACCACGCGCTGAATCCCCGTCAGGAAGTTTAGTTCCATGAGGTTTGTCACATCCAGATAGACTTTCTGCACGATCCTTACCGCCTTCCTGTCACCCTGTGGTACAACGTTTTTGCCGCCTTGCGTGTGCCGGCGGGCAAACGATTATAGAAACGCCGTGCCGTCTGAAGCAGGCGTTGACGAACGCTCCTGCCGATTTTCCACGGGGACCCGATCACCCGGACATTTTTTCCGGCGAATTCCGCCGAACCGGTAAGGCAGCACACTACCTGCCGTTGATATTCTTCCACAGGCAGGGTCTCCTTCTTTTTCCAGCGTTCCCGTTCCGCCGGGTCCGGCAGATGGCATAAAAGCCCCAGATATGCAATTTCCAGGAATTCCGACGGATCGGAAACA
>JBJEYG010000203.1:0-1558 GCA_051886555.1 Gemmiger sp. | reverse complement strand
AGCGGCGCGCACCGCGCTGACCTGGCCCCGGCCGCCGTCCAGCAGAATCAGATCCGGCAGCACCGAAAACTGGTTGCCGGGGGTGTCCGGTTTTTCGCCGCGGCGGGCCATGGCGTATTCGCCGGCGCGACGGGACAGGCTTTCGGCCATGCTGGCGTAGTCATCGGTCCCCGCGACCGTGCGCATTTTGAACCGGCGGTATCCGCTGCGGAACGGCTTGCCGTCCTGAAACACCACCATCCCACACACGCTGGTTCCGTCACCCCAGTTGGAAATATCATAGCTTTCGATCACCCTCGGCGGGTGTTTCAGGCCCAGAACCTGGGCGCACTCCTCCAGCAGCTTCTGTTCACGGGTAAAGCGGCCGCTCTCACGGCCGAGGCGCTCCACCGCGTTGGTGTAAGCCATCGTCACCAGCTTGGCCACGTCGCCGCGCTGGGGAACGTACAATTCCACCTTGCTGCCGCGCGCTTCCGCCAGGGCCTGGCTGAGCGCGTCGTGGTCCTCCGGCAGGGCATCCACCGCCACCGTGCGGGGAACCTGCTCACCGTTCAGATAATACTGGGGCAGAAATTCTTCCCGGACGGCGGAAATGTCCGCCGTTTCACGGAACAGGAATTCCCGCTTGTCGGCCAAACGGCCGTCCCGGTAGCGCAAAATGGCGGCGCACACTGCATTGCTGGTTCCCGCAAAAGCCACCACATCCATCTCGGTGCTCTCATCCATAACCACTTTCTGCCCCGGGCTGACATGCTCAATGGCGGCGATCTGATCGCGCAGCAGGGCAGCCGTCTCAAAATCCAGGCGGTCGCTGGCCGCCTGCATTTTTTCGCGCAGCTGTTTGACAATGTCCTTTTTTCCGTAGCGGATCATGTGCAGCGCGCCGTTGACCGCATCCTGGTAGGCTTCGCGGCGGATCTTGCCGCTGCACACCGCCATACATTTGCCGATGTGAGCGTTCAGGCAGGGCCGGCCCTTGCCGATGTCCCGCGGGAATTCCTTGTTGCAGCGCGGTAAAAGAAAACAGTTCTGGGCGGTTTCAACCATTTCGCGCACCGCAAAGGAGGAGGTAAACGGCCCGATATAGTCGGCGTTTTCGTCATCCTTTTGCAGCGCGGCGGATATACGCGGCCAGTCGCCCCGCGTAATTTTGACGTAGCTGTATCCTTTGTCATCTTTCAGCAGGATGTTGTATTTGGGCGTGTGGGCCTTGATCTGGCTGGCCTCCAGCACCAGCGCCTCAAACTCCGACTGGCAGACAATGACGTCAAAGCTGAAGGCATGGGCGATCATCTGTGTGACCTTGGCGTCATGGGGCACGCCCTCCCGGAAATACTGGGACACCCGGGTGCGCAGTCGCTTGGCCTTGCCGATATAGATGATCTCGTCGCTTTTGTCCCGGATGATGTAGACGCCGGGCAGCAGCGGCAGCATTTGGGCTTTTTTGTAAAGTTCGGGTTTTGTCATATTGGTTCCCACATAAAAAGGCGGGTGGTCAAAGCCACCCGCCGCTGATTTTGAAATTACTCGGCAAAGCCGGAGCTGACCAGCTTGACCA
>JBJEYG010000202.1:0-1565 GCA_051886555.1 Gemmiger sp. | reverse complement strand
CTGTACCGAAACGTCCAGCGCCGAGACCGGCTCATCGCAAACGATCAGTTCCGGCTGCAACGCGATTGCCCGGGCAATTCCAATGCGCTGGCGCTGCCCACCGGAAAACTGATGCGGATACCGATTCAGAAATTCCTTTGGAACGCCAACAGCCTGCATCAGTTCCAGAACGCGATAAGTGGTGGCTTCCTTGCTTTCACAGACACGGTAGGTTTGCAGCGGCTCCGCAAGAATGTTTCGCACGGTCATGCGCGGGTCCAGGCTGGCATACGGATCCTGAAATACCATTTGCATCCGACGGCGCAGTGGACGGAATTGTTTTTCTTTCATGGCGGTGATATCCTCGCCATGAAACAGTACCTGCCCTCCGTCTGCGGGAAGCATACGGATCAATGTTCGGCCAAGCGTACTTTTCCCGCAGCCGGATTCCCCCACCAGGGCAAGTGTTTCCCCCTGGTAAAGCTGCAAGCTTACATCAGACACTGCATGCACGGTCTGATTTTTTTTGCCTGTGGGAAATTCCTTGACAAGGCGCTTTGCTTCCAGCAATACAGAATGTTGCTGCATCAGACAATGCCCCCTTCCCGCCCGGTCACGAAGCAACGGCTGGCATGCCCCGGGCCCAGGTTACAGAGCTCGGGCCTTTCTGCGCGACACCGGTCGGTCGCAAACGCGCACCGGTTGGCAAAAGCACAGCCGGCCGGCAACATGCGCAAATTGGGTACTGTACCGGGAATGGTATGCAGCCGCTCACCGTTCCCCCCGATACGCGGGATAGAGTCCATCAGCCCTTTTGTGTAGGGATGTGCCGTATGGTCGAACAGGTCAAAGGTTTCGGCCTGCTCCATCACCTTTCCGGCATACATAACATAAACATAATCACAGATTTCAGCCACGACCCCAAGATTGTGCGTGATGATCACAACGCTCATTCCAGTATCGTCCCGAAGCTGCTTCATCAGGCGGAGGATCTGTGCTTCAATGGTCACGTCCAGCGCGGTAGTGGGTTCATCGGCAATCAGAAGTTTGGGTTGACACACCATCGCCATTGCGATCATAACACGCTGGCGCAGGCCGCCCGAAAGCTCATGGGGATAGCAGTCATAGCGTTTTTCCGCCTCCGGAATTCCCACTTTGCGGAACATATCGATAACCTGACGTTTGGCTTCCCGCCGGTCCATACCGCGATTGTGCACCAAAATTGTCTCGCGCACCTGACGTCCAACCTTCAAAACCGGATTCAGACTGGTCATCGGCTCCTGGAAAATCATCGTCACATCACGACCACAGACTTTACGCAGTTCCTTTTCGCTCAACGCGGTCAATTCCACCCCGTCCAGCCAAATCTCGCCCCCGACAACACGGCCCGGATATTTCAGCAAGCCCATAACAGATTTGGCCGTCATGCTTTTGCCGCAGCCGGACTCGCCCACAATGCCGACAATCTTTCCTTTTGGCACCGTGATGGACACATCATCCACCGCAGGCACTGTACCATGATCGGTAAAGAACCAGGATTGCAGATGCTTGATTTCCAATACATTATCCTGTTGCATGCCCCTGCC
>JBJEYG010000201.1:0-7041 GCA_051886555.1 Gemmiger sp. | reverse complement strand
CGCAACACCGAAGATTGCAAGCCGGTGCATTTTGATTTCAACCACGAAAAACTGGTGGTGGAGGAGCCGCAGACCGGCGACAAGTTCAACGTAAAAGCCTACTTTTGAAAAAACGACCCCCGCAGCGAGCCAAAAGGCCCGCCGCGGGGGTCGTCTGCACCGAAGGGCGTGGTCAGGTGATCTTCAGGACGCGCTGCACCCGGTAGACAATGTACCGGAACAGCCCTGCGATCAGGCTGCATTCCACCCACAGATAGTTGGGCAGGTTGCGCCAGTGAAATCTGGGTTTATCCACTCTGGGCAGCGCAATGCGTGCCTCCTGAAAGCCTTTGGCGTAATCGCTGCCGAAGCCCCGAAGGCGGAACATGACCACTTTCAGCAGATACCCCAGCGCCATGGGCACAAAATTCAGGATCAGCATCAGCAGCGGCTGATTTTTGTAAGGCAGCAGAATGCTGTTGCGCCCGCTCTGGATGCTTTTGAAAGGATTGTAGCGGACCGCTCCGGTGGTTGCCCCGCAGATGTGACGGCAGCGGGCGGTGGGGCAGTAGACGTTTTTGTAACCGAAATTATTGGCGCGCCAGCTCAGGTCCACGTCCTCATAGTAAGCGAAGAACAGCTCATCGAACACGCCGATCTCATCCAGAATGGACTTGCGGTAGAGCGCCGCGCCCCCACAGGCGGAAAACACCCGGCAGGGCTTGCGGTAACGGCTGGCTTTCAGCCCGTCGCCGCGCTTGCAGGCAAAGCCCAGAATGGTCACATAATCGCCGGCATCATCGGCCAGCTCCGGTTCATAGTAGCGCAGCATCAGACTGGACACCGCGAAAATTTTCGGATCCGCCTCGGCGGTGCGGATCAGCTCCGCCAGCCACTGCGGCTCGGCAAAGGCGTCGTTGTTGAACAGCGCCACATACTCGCCCCGGGCAATGGCGATGCCCTGGTTCACCGCATGGGAAAAGCCGGTGTTTTTGTCGTTTTCAATCAACGTGTAACCGGGGCGGCCGCAATAACTGCGGGCAATGGCAAGACTCTCGTCGGTGGAGCCGTTATCCACCACGATCAGCTCAAAATCCTGTTCGGTCTGGGCCCAGACCGATTCGATGGAATCCTTCAGCCAGCCTGCGCCGTTCAGGTTGGGAATAATGACAGATGCTTTCAATCAATCCACCTCGCAGCTCAGAAAAAGTTGTAAAACAGAACCGGGCTGTACACCAATAGCGTCGACAATAGCACGCTGAGGATCAGCACCAGGACCAGGCCCGCCGCGGCCACGATCGCCGTACGGATCAGATAGGCGCGGGCCAGCTTTTTCCGCTCCGGTTTGACGTTGGCCGAAAAACTCCACACCAGCATAAGTATCAGCCCCACTACGGGGATCATGAACAACAGCAGCGAGCCGAGATACCCGCCCGTCGAAAGTTCCTGCGGCGGCGGGCTGTACCGTGGCGTGCCGTTTGTCGGCGGGAGCGGTGCGGAACCCTCCGGTCGTATGACCGTAGGGGCGGAGTCCCCGGCGGGCACGTCAGGGCTGCCGTCAGATTGCGGTGTCTGCGGCACGCCGGAAGGGGGCATGGCAGCCGCGGGTTCCCGCCCGCAAGCAGGGCAGCGGGCGGCGCCGTCGGGCAGCATGGCGCCGCAGTAGATGCAGAATTCCATAAAAACCTCCTGGTTTGAACCGGTCAGTACATGAGCTGGCGGTCCAGATGGGTGTTCAGAATGATCTGGGTGTTGGTGGAGCCAAATTTCTGGATGCTGTTCAGCAGATGCTCCAGCGCTTCGATGCCCGCGCAGCTCACTTTTAAAATGTAATTGTAGCTGCCCGTCACCCGATAGCATTGCAGCACCTGCGGCTCGTCCGCCACCATCTGAAGCAGCTCTTTGCGGCAGCTGGGGGCGCTGGCCACTGAGATGAGCGCCTGCACACGGCTGGCCTGCTCGGGATGGTGCAGTACTACCGTGTAGCCGCCGATGACGCCTTCCTGCTCCAGCCGGTGGATGCGGCTGGACACAGCCGGGCTGGTCAGGTTGACCTGTTCCGCAATGTCTTTCACCGGCATGCGCGCGTTCTGCATCATCAGCCGGATGATCTTGTGATCGAGTTCGTCCATGAATGGCATCCCCTCTGTGCGTTTTTGTTCAATAAGCACAAAAAAATAATTTTAAGAAAATAACTGTTGTAAGGTTTAACAAAAGAGAAAACCTGTATTTAAAAAAATAATACACTGAATAAATTAAAGTATTCCGTTGCCAATTATAATTATATCAAAAGAACAAAACAAGCCTGGGATTTGACAAATTAAGAAAATTGAGTATACTTAATCTTGCAACAAACAAAAAGACATTCTCTAACCTTTATATACTTTCCCACCCCTCTATGCACAAAAGCCTGCCTTCCCCGGCAGGCTTTTGTGTTTCTTTTTACGGTTCCTCCCCGGCACAGAAGCCCGCCAGATAAAGGTGCGGCAGGCTGTACCGGTCGGTCAGCAGCTGTTCCGGCTCGGGCGCGGGGGCTGCCGTGCCGCCGCACAGCGGCAGCCGCAGTACGGCGGTACCGGGGCCGCAGGCGGTCAGCAGCAATGTGCCGCCGGTGCGCCTGGCCAGGCAGGACAGCAGCGCAGCCGCATCGGAGCGCGCCAACAGGCGAGCGCTTGCCCCCCAAAGCTGCACAACGGCCGCGCTCCCTGCCCGGCGGCAGCATGCCCCTGTATTGGTGCCCTCCAGCAGCGCGCAGCGCCATACGCTCAGCACGGCGGCCTGTACCAGACGGGGCGGGGCGGATACCGTCAGCGGGTCTTTGCCGCATTCCACCGTCAGCCAGCCGGGGCGCCGCCGCACAGCGGCCTGTGCCGCTTGTTCCAGTGCCCGCAGTTCGTCGCACAGCCCGGCCGGGCGCCGCGGAGGCGGGGCAGGGCAGAGCAGTTCCGCCGTGGTGAGCAGCCGCAGACGGGCCGTTACCGGGCCGGGCGGCAGGGCGGCCAGAACCCGGCGGGCGGCCGTCTCGGCCAGGGCATCGCGCTCACGGGCAAGATCGCGCATACAAACACATCCTTTCCGGCGTTGGACACCCTTAGTTTGTGCAGCGCTGGCGCCCTGACAGGGTGGTAAATCCTGCCGCAAAACGCTTTTGCAAGAAAGAACGGTCGGGGGCACTTTTTGGAAAGAGTCCTCAGGTAGATTTGCACAAAGTTTTTGTCATTTTTTGGACAAAGTTCTAAATTGAATTTGTGTTAAAAGAATAACACTCCTCTTGCAGTTTTCAGAAGAATGGGATACAATAATATCGTACCCGAACGGGTTTGAGGACCACTCAAAAATTACTTGGGAGGATTTTATTATGGCTGTTAAAGTTGCTATCAATGGTTTTGGCCGCATTGGCCGTCTGGCTTTCCGTCAGATGTTCGAGGCTGAGGGCTATGAAGTCGTTGCCATCAACGACCTGACCAGCCCCAAGATGCTTGCTCACCTGCTGAAGTACGATACCGCTCAGGGTTCCTTCCTGGGCCGCATTGGCGAGAACAAGCACACTGTCGATGCTACCGATGACTCCATCATCGTCGACGGCAAAGAGATCAAGATCTACGCCATCAAGGACGCCAAGGATTGCCCCTGGGGCGAGCTGGGCATCGACGTCGTTCTCGAGTGCACCGGTTTCTACACCAGCAAAGAGAAGTCCATGGCTCACGTTGCAGCCGGCGCCAAGAAGGTCGTTATCTCCGCTCCTGCCGGCAACGACCTGAAGACCATCGTTTACTCCGTCAACGAGAAGACCCTGACCCCCGAGGATCAGGTCATCTCCGCTGCTTCCTGCACCACCAACTGCCTGGCTCCGATGGCTGACACCCTGAACAAGGCTTACCCCATCGTTTCCGGCATCATGACCACCGTTCACGCCTACACCGGCGACCAGATGATCCTGGACGGCCCCCAGCGCAAAGGCGATCTGCGCCGTGCCCGTGCCGGCGCCCAGAACATCGTTCCCAACAGCACCGGCGCTGCCAAGGCCATCGGCCTGGTCATCCCCGAGCTGAACGGCAAGCTGATCGGCTCTGCTCAGCGTGTGCCCGTTCCCACCGGCTCCACCACCATCCTGGTTGCGGTCGTCAAGGGTCAGGACGTCACCAAGGAGAGCATCAACGCTGCCATGAAGGCCGCTGCCTCCGAGAGCTTTGGCTACAATGAGGAGCAGATCGTTTCCTCCGACGTTATCGGCATGCGTTACGGCAGCCTGTTCGACGCCACCCAGACCATGGTCACCAAGATCGACGATGACACCTATCAGGTTCAGGTCGTGTCCTGGTACGACAACGAGAACTCCTACACCAGCCAGATGGTCCGCACCATCAAGTACTTCGCTGAGCTGTAATCAGTTTCGGTAAAGACGAATCAGGCCGCCGCGCCCTAGGGCGCGGCGGCCTTTTTTGTGCGTTTTGGCGGGGGTGAAAACCGGGGCGTTTGGCGTTCCTTTACAGTTCCGAGCGAACGATCTGGATGCCTGCGCCCAGCAGGTGCAGGCCGAGGTGCACCGCCAGCGTGGCGTCCAGCTGACCGTGGATCACCTGCGCCGCGTTGGGCAGAACTTTCTGGATGGCAGCCTCCAGTTTCGCGCCGGCCTCCGGCGCGCCGCCGTCACAGATCATCAGGTTGTAGCGGACGCCGGGGCCCTCCTTCGCGGCGATATCCTGTACCAGTTCCAGAAGCTTGTCCGGCACGGCGCGGCTGCCGCGCACTTTGGCGGCAGTGTAGATGGTGCCGTTTTCGTCAAAGGAGAGGATGGGCTTGATTTGCAGCAGCGAACCGGCCAGCGCGGTGACGCGGCCGATGCGCCCGCCCCGCTGAAGGTATTCCAGCGTATCCAGCGAGAAAAAGGGATAGGTATCCTCGATGAGCCGTGCGGTCAGCCCTTTGACCACATGAAAAGGCAGCCCCCTGGCTGCGTACTGGGCGGCTTGCAGCGCCAGCATCCCCACGCCCACGCTGGCCGATTTGGTGTCGTACACCGCAATGTCCAGGTCGGTACGATCCTTCGCGGCCAACCGGAGCAGGTTGGTGGCGCTGGAAAGCGCGCTGCCCAACAGCAGCACGATCACCTGGTCATAACCCGCGTCGCGTATGGCGTTCAATGCCGCATCCACGTCGGCGGGATGCGGCAGGCTGGTCTTGAAATCCTCGGTTTTCTGGCGTGCGTAAATGTCCTCCGCGGTCAGGTCGACCCCGTCCCGGTACTCCACTCCGTTGCCGGTGATGACCAGCGGAAGCTGGAAGATGGGATATTTCTCCAGATATTTCTGCGGAAGATCACAATCGGTGTCGGTCAAAACAGCGATGCGTTGTTTGTTATTCATGGCGGGGCCTCCTCGTATCATTCGGCATAAACGTTACAATTATAATGGACAAATGTGAACAAATCCAAAACAGACCTTTGGCTGCAAAAAAGAAAGGCTTTGCCGGGTTCTTGCTCAACCCCCGGATTCGTGGTATACTATTACGGTTACTATGGAGGAGTGTAGTTATGCGAGTGTTGGGCATCGACCCCGGCTATGCCATCGTGGGCTGGGGCGTGGTGGATTATGTGGGCAACCGGTTTACACCGGTGGATTACGGCGCGATCTGCACCGACAAGGACACTCCGTTCGAGCAGCGGCTGATTCAGATTTATGAGGACGTCATCCGGATATGCCGCGCCAACGCCCCCGAGGCGCTGGCGGTGGAAAAACTCTATTACCAGCACAACCAGACCACGGTCATCGGCGTGGCCGAGGCCCGCGGCGTCATCCTGCTGGCGGCAGCTCAGTGCGGCGTACCCATCTACGAATACACACCCATGCAGGTCAAGCAGGCGGTTACCGGCTACGGAAAAGCCGTCAAAAAGCAGATCCAGGAGATGACGCGCATTTTGCTGCACCTGCAGGCGATCCCCAAACCGGACGATACCGCCGACGCGCTGGCAATGGCCATCACGCACTGCCATTGCAGCCGCAGCCGGATCATGGGCACAAGCCCGCGTTAACAGGAAGGAGCACACAGATGATCTATTGCCTGCGCGGAGAAATCGTTAAAAAGAACCTGGACTCGGTGGTTATGCTGTGCGCCGGAGTGGGCTATCTGGCTCAGGTACCGGCCAGCGTAGCGGGCAGCCTGCCTGCCGCGGGCGAGACCACCACCCTGTATACCGTGATGAACGTAACAGAAAATGACGTTGCTCTGTATGGTTTTGCTACCGAGGAGCAGCAGGCCTGCTTTAAAATGCTTACCGCGGTGTCCGGCGTCGGGCCGAAGGCGGGGCTGGCCATTCTGTCGGTTCTCACACCGGAGAAGGTGGCGCTGGCGGCGTCCAGCGGCGATCACAAGGCGTTTACCGCCGCGAATGGCGTCGGACCCAAGCTGGCGCAGCGCATCGCGCTGGAACTGAAAGACAAAGTCGGCAAGGGCCTGGCCGCAGGCGAGGGGTTCGCCGGCGGCGGCACGGCGGCCCAAGCGCCCTCCAGCGCGCCTGCCCAGGCGGTGGCGGCGTTGGTTTCGCTGGGCTACACGCCCAGCGACGCGGCGGCGGCCGTCAACCGGGTGGACGATACCCTTCCGGTGCAGGACATCATCAAGATCGCGCTGCGCGGGCTTTCCCGCGCGTGAGCGCCTGAAGAAGAGGGAGATACATTTTGAAGGACGAATACTCCGTGGACCCTGCCCGCCTGGTAAGCCCGGACATGACCCCCGCCGACGCCGAGGAGAACAACCTGCGCCCCAAAGCGCTGCGGGACTACATCGGCCAGGAGAAGGTCAAGGCCAACCTGAATATTTATCTGCGCGCCGCCCAGATGCGCGGCGAACCCATGGACCACATTTTACTGTACGGCCCGCCGGGACTGGGAAAAACCACGCTGGCCGGCATTGTGGCGCAGGAGATGGGCGTACAGATCCGCGTTACTTCCGGCCCGGCCATTGAAAAGCCTGGCGACCTGGCCGCCCTGCTGACCAATCTGCAGGAGGGCGACATACTGTTTATCGACGAGATCCACCGCCTTTCCCGTCAGGTGGAGGAGG
>JBJEYG010000200.1:0-7047 GCA_051886555.1 Gemmiger sp. | reverse complement strand
TGGAACTCAAGATCAACCAGGTCGTTTACCATATTCTCGATACCGGCGCCAGCCAGCCGCTGCTGTCCGACCGGGCGATGGAGCTGGACGCCGACCTGTTCGACTATTTTGAAAGCTGCCTGCAGAAAGCATTTACCGCCGACGAGGGCAAAAACTGTACCTTCCTGCCCGACTCCGCTTTCAAACAGGAGCTGGACACCAACGGCGATTTCATCGACCTTTCCCGCCGCATTGCCGGCGTGATGTTCGACCAGATGCTGATGTACCCTGCCATTCCGGCGGGCGATGTGGCGGTGGTGGATTTTTCGGCCGGGGGCGGCGTGCCCTATCTGGGCGTGCTCAAGCTTTGCTACAAGCCCGGCTATACTCACCAGACCAATACGCTGGGCAACGCCCGGTACAGTACGCTGGCGCCCCAGTACACACTGCTGCCCGGTACGCCCAGGGCGGAGGAAGCCGCGCTGATCGACCGTGCAAACGGCACCATTCGCCTGGTGGAAAAAAAGTATGAGCAGGACGGCAAAAAGGATGTGTACCTGTCCACAAAAGTGTTTGGCTGCACCCAGGCCATGCCCGAGAAAGCCAAGCTGAAAGCGGTATGTGAGAAGGCGGTGGAGGCGGTACAGCAGGCCTACCCCGATCCGGAAGAACTGGACGACATTCCGCCGTTCAGCGGCGGTACCGAGACGGCCGTGGAGCTGATGGTGCGCAACCAGGCGGTGGACAACACCATCGCGGTGGAGGATGTGTGCACCCGTATGCAGGAACTGTACCCGCAGGCCGCGCCGGCTTTCGAGCAGGCGCTGCAGGAGGCCGGTGTGGAACGCAGCGACAGCGTGACTGTCTCGCCGGCGCGCATCCGCAGGATGGAGAGCCGCAGCTTCAAAACGGAGCGCGGCATCGAGGTCAGGATCCCCGCTGAGCTGTGCAACAGCGACGAGGCGGTGGAGTTCATCCACAGCGCCACCGGCGGGCTGAGCCTGCTGATCAAGGACGTGTTGATCTAAACAAAAAAGGCTCCCCATCAGGGGAGCCTTTTTGCATGATCAGGGTCAGCGGCTGGATTCCCGTTCCACCAAACTGACCGGGATCACCGTTTCCATCCGTTCCGGCGACTGGCCATCGATCAGATCCAGAAGGATGTCGCAGCCGGTGTGCGCCAGGCGTTCGGGGTTACGCTCAATGCTGGAGAGCGGTGGCGTAGTCAGCAGGGAATAGAGTGTGTTATCAAAGCTGACAATGCGCACATCCTGCGGTACCGACAGGCCGGAGCGTTTGAGTGCATACAGGGCGCCCAACGCCGCAGGCTCGCTGGAAGCAATGATTCCGTCCAGCGGCAGCCCTTTCTGCAAAAACTGATAAAGCAGTACCTCGACCTCAATCTGGGTGGGGTCCACGCCGGGACGTTCGAGGATATAGTTCTTGTCCGCAAACAGACCGGATTCCTCCAGGGCGCGCAGATAACCGCTGGTTCTGTCCGCCCGTCGGTAGCCCGCCAGATAGCTGGAAATAAACAGAATATGGCGGCAGCCTTTTTCCAGCAGATGGCGGGTGGCGATGTAACCCGCGTGCGCGTCATCGTTGGACACCTGTGGGATCGGCTGGGTGGTTTGGGGCCGGCGGTCGATGCAAACCACCGGGATGCTGCGATAGAGGATGTCATCGGTCAGCTCGTTCAGCCCGCTGATACACAAAATGCCATCGACCCCTTTGCCGGCCAGCGTGCGGAAATAATTCCGTTCCTTCTCAACGCTGTTGCCGCTGTTGCAGATGAATACCGAATAATTGTGCCCGTACAGATAAGTCTCAATATGATAAGCCAGCGAGGAAAAGAAGTTGTTGTTTACGTTGGGAACAATCAGCCCAATGGTGTGGGAGCGCGCCTCTCGCAGGGTCTTGGCCGCCATGTTGGAGACATAGCCGTAGGTATTGGCGACGGCCATAACCTTTTTTTCGGTATCGGCAGAATAGCCGCCCTTGTTGTTGAGCACACGGGAAACCGTTGCAATGCTGACGCCGGAAATCGCCGCAATGTCCTTGATGGATAACTGCTTATCCTGCAAGGCGGTGCCCTCCTTCCTGATGGTGATCCGGGGCGGTTTCCGACGGGAAGCTGCCCTTATTACAGTAAATTATACACGAATTCCGGCAAAAAGCAACATTGAAGGTAAACGTTTACGTTTTTTTCGAAACCCTATTGACAAGCTTTTTAGCGAGTGATATTATCATGACAGTAAACGTTTACTCAACAAGGTTTTGGCGCCGCTTTGTTAAAACGAAAAAACGTTTACGTAAGAAAATGGCGGTAACCCATAGCCGGTTCCACTGCCATCCGTCGGAAACGGGCGGGCACCCGCCCCTGCGTGAGGTGAATCAAATGGATTTCAAAAAGTTAGCACAAGAAGTTGTCGCCAATGTGGGCGGCAAAGAAAACATCGTTTCGCTGACCCACTGCGCCACCCGGCTTCGCTTTAAACTGGCTGACCCTGCCAAAGCGAACAAAGATGCGGTTTGCAAGGTGAAAGGCGTTATCAATGTGGTAGAGAGCGGAGGCCAGTTCCAGGTCATCATCGGCAACGAGGTCGGCCAGGCCTTCGACGCGGTGCAGCAAATCACCGGCATCACCGGCTCCGCCGTCAACGTTGTGGAGAAGGATGACCTGAAGGTGAAGGGCAAGGCCATTGACGTGGTCATCGACCTGGTCACCAGCATTTTTACTCCCATTCTGCCCGCTCTGATCGGCGCCGGTATGATCCGTGCACTGCTGATGCTGGCAACGCAGTTCGGTGTACTTGCCACCGACAGCGGCACCTACATTATCATTAACGAGATTTACAATGCTGTATTTTCCTTCCTGCCGGTCTACCTGGCCTACTCCGCCGCCAAACGCTTCCACTGCAACACGATGATCGCGGTGGCCGTGGCGCTGACGATGGTCAGCTCCACCATTCAGGCTGGCGTCAAAAGCGAGGCAGGGCTTGACTTCCTGGGCATTCCCATCTCCTTCCCGGCGCAAGGCTACGGTTCCGGTATCATTCCCATCATCGTTACCATCTGGTTTATGTCGTTGCTGGAAAAGATGTGCACCAAATACATCCACCCCGTCGCCCGCAACATCCTCACCCCGCTCATTGAGCTGATCGTCACGGTTCCTTTGATGTTCCTGGTATTCGGCCCCATATTCAGCGGCCTGCAGTCCCTGATCGGCAACGGCTACAACGCACTGTACAACCTGAATCCCACGGTCTGCGGCGTAATTCTCGGCGGCCTTTGGCAGGTATTGGTGGTCTTTGGTCTGCACTGGGGCATCGTCCCGTTGGGACAGGTCAACCTGGCCATGTTCGGACGCAATACGATCAATGCGGTCACCGGCCCCTCCAACTGGGCGCAGGCCGGTGCATCGATGGGCGTTGCGCTCAAGGCCAAGAATCCGGAGGTGCGTCAGACAGCGCTGTCCGCAGCGATTACCGGTATTTTCTCCATCACTGAGCCGGCGATTTACGGTGTCAACCTGAAATACAAAAAGCCTTTCTACATCGCAGTGGCTGCGGGCGCGGTCGCGGGCGGCATTGCGGGTGCAGCCAATGCGGCTGCGCTGGCCGGTGGCCCGGTGGGCATCCTTTCCTTCCCGCTGTTCATCGGCGAAGGCTTTGTCGGCTTCGTCATTGCCATGTTCGTGGCATTCTTCGCTTCGATGATCGGTACCTATCTGTTCGGCTACGACAAGGCCAACGACGCGGCCTGATCGCCATTCCAACAACACACATCCCGGCGGGAGCGCGCCGCGTTTCCGCCGTTTTTCAGGAGGATTTATGGAAAAGTTGCTTTGTCCCAGCATGATGTGCGCCGACTACGGCCGACTGAAAGAGGAGGTCCAGGCACTGGATCGGGCTGGGGTGGATATTTTCCACTGCGACGTGATGGATGGCTCCTTTGTTCCTAACATGACGATGGGCATTATGGACATTCGGACCATTCGCCGGTTTACCCAAAAGCCCATCGACGTGCATCTGATGGTAGAGAATCCCGGCGAAAAAGTGGATTGGTTTCTGGATGCCGGGGCGAATCTTGTGTACATCCACCCCGAGTCCGAGCGATATGTGGTCAAGACTCTTGCCCATATCAAGGAGCGCGGCGCGGCGGCCGGAATTGCCATCAATCCCGATACCAGTGTGGCCTCTATCAGCGAGTTGCTGAATCTCTGCGATTATGTGATGGTCATGACGGTGAACCCCGGCTTTGCGGGCCAGAAATTTATCGATTTTACGAAAGATAAAATTGCATTGCTGGCCCGGGAAAAGATCCGTTACGGCTACCGGCTGATGATTGACGGCTCCTGCAGCCCGGCGGTCATCCGTGAGATGTCCAACCTTGGAGTGGACGGATTCATCCTGGGAACCAGCGCATTGTTTGGAAAAGGACGTCCCTATGATGAAATTATACACGAATTGAGGGGGCAGGACAAATGAGTAACGTGGTACGACTGATCAGTGCATCCCGGTCGGATTTTGAAACCATGTCTCCGATGCAGCTGAAGGAATCAATTTACAAATCGGAAGGCCGCGTCATTATGGGGCAGCATCTGCTGTTTGCCGGCGAAGGGCTGGTGCGCGGGGTGACCAACTCCGAACTGATGTTCGCCTTCGGCGCTGACATGGTGCTGCTGAACACGATCGACCTGGACAACTTCGCCAACAACCCCGGCCTGCAAGGGCTGAGTTACCGGGAATTGAAGGCCCGCTGCGGTGCACGCCCGATCGGTGTTTACCTGGGCTGCCCCCGGGCGGGAAGCGAGGACGGCGGCAAAAAAGCGCTGTACCGGCGCGAAGGAATGTTGTGTACCCCCAACCATGTGCGCAAATGCGTTGAGATGGGAGTGGATTTTGTGGTGCTGGGCGGGAACCCCGGCAGCGGTACTTCCATCAACGATGTGATTGCATGCACCCGGTGGGTCAAGGAGGAATACGGCGACAAGCTGTTTGTATTCGCCGGCAAGTGGGAAGACGGCATCACAGAGAAAGTGTTGGGCGACCCTCTGGCGGAGCGTGACGCAAAAGAGATCATTGCCGAACTGATCGACGCCGGGGCCGACTGTATCGACTTGCCTGCGCCCGGTAGCCGCCATGGCATCAGCGTGTCTATGATTCAGGAACTGGTGCAGTTCACCCACCGCTACAAGCCCGGGACCCTGGCGATGACCTTCCTCAATTCGTCCGTGGAGGGCGCCGACCAGGACACCATTCGCCTGGTGGCTCTGAAAATGAAAGAAACCGGAGCGGATGTGCACGCGATCGGAGACGGTGGTTTTGCCGGCTGTACCTGCCCCGAAAACGTTCATCAGCTCAGCGTGTCCATCAAAGGGCGTCCGTACACCTATTTCCGCATGGCAAGCTGGAACAAGTAAGGAGGCATCTTTCCATGAAAATCGCTATCGGCAACGATCACGTTGCCATTGAGATGAAAAACGAAATCAAGGCCTATCTGCAGGCCAAGGGCATTGAGGTTATTGACGTGGGAACAAACAGCCCGGAGCGTTTCAACTATCCGGTCAGTGGTTACAAGGTTGCCCGAATGGTGGCGGACGGCAAGGTGGACGGCGGCGTTCTCATCTGTGGGACCGGCGTTGGCATCAGCTTGGCGGCCAACAAGGTGCGCGGTATCCGGGCCTGTGTGTGCAGCGAGCCGTATTCGGCGAAATTGTCCAAGCAGCACAACAACACCAATATCATTGCCTTCGGTGCACGGGTGATCGGCGTGGAGACAGCCAAAATGATTGTGGATGAATGGCTGAACGCTGAGTATGAGGGCGGCCGGCACCAGGTGCGTATTGATATGATCGCCGAAATCGAAACCACCCAGGCGCTGGCTGCGGCTGAGGGCGGCCAGGGCTGAAAAACGGCAAAAGCGGGGCGGGAGTCCATTCGGACTCCCGCCCCGCTTTTGCCGTGCCCCGCTCAGGAACCGTACAGGCTGTCCCAGGTGCGGGGGCCGATGATGCCGTCGGGCGTCAGGCGGCGGGTCAGCTGGAAGGCGATTACCGCCTGGCGGGTGGCCCTGCCAAAGTAACCGTCGGCGCTCAGGGAGGGCACCGTGTCTTTCAGCAGCGTCTGGGCGCTCTGTACGGTGGCGCCCTGCTGGCCGGTGCGCATGGGAATGCCCGGGTAGATCTCGCCCAGGCCGTTGACATCGGTGTACTGGGTGTATAGTTCATTCCAGGTATCCTCACCCACCTCGCCGTCCTCCGAAAGTCCGGTCAGAAGCTGGAACGTCCGGACCGCCGACGCGGTGTTTGCGCCGTAGCGGCCGTCCACCGCCAGACGGCGGATGGCGGGCCAGCGTCCGCGCAGGCCGTTGAGCCAGCGCTGCACCAGCGACACATCCGGCCCGCGGGAGCCTTCCCGTAAAACGGTGCCCCAGTAAGGGGGCTGGGCAACTGTTGCCATGCAGATCACTCCTTTCACCTTACACTATGCGGTGCACCGCCCGGCTGCCACCAAAAGAAAATGCGGGCACACAGCCTCCGGAAAGGAGCCGTGCGCCCGCATTGGGGTGCAGAAAAATTATTCGTACAGCGGGAACCGGGCGACAAGGTCAGCCACGCGGGCGGCCACGTCATCCTTCTTGCCCTCGAAATCGAAGATGCAGTCGGCGATGCAGCCGGCGATGACCTTCATCTCGTCGGGACCCATGCCGCGGGTGGTCACGGCAGGCGTGCCGACACGCACGCCGCTGGTTACGAAGGGGCTGCGCTTTTCACCGGGCACAGTGTTCTTGTTGGCGGTGATGTGTACCTCGTCCAGGTTATGCTCCAGCTCCTTGCCGGTGCAGTTCTCGTCGGACAGGTCGATCAGCATCAGGTGGTTGTCGGTGCCGCCGGACACCAGCTTGACGCCGCGGGCGGTCAGTTCACCGGCCATGGCCTGGGCATTTTCCACGATCTTGCGGGCGTAGTCCTTGAACTCCGGTTTGAGCGCTTCCCCGAAGCAGACGGCCTTGGCGGCGATGACATGCTCCAGCGGGCCGCCCTGGGTGCCGGGGAAGATGGCC
>JBJEYG010000199.1:0-7101 GCA_051886555.1 Gemmiger sp. | reverse complement strand
CAGCCTACGGTCAGTTTTTCCTGGGGCAGGCGGGCGGTATGGCCGCGATGGCCGGACAGCGCCGCGAACACCAGCGTCAGGCCGCCCACGCGGCCGCAATACATCAGCACGATCAGGATCAGGCGCGATACCTGCCCCAGCTGCGGGGTGATGCCCAGCGTCAGTCCCACCGTGCCCACCGCCGACGCCGTTTCAAACAGGGCGGTCAGCACAGGCAGATCCTCCACCCGGCTGATGATCAGGCCACCCGTAAGGAACAGGACCAGGTACATCATCAGCACGGTGGCGGCGGTGCGCGCCACGCCCGCTTCCACCCGGCGGCCGAAGAACTGGCTGTGCTCGCGGCGGCGGAACACCGCCACCGCGTTGGCCAGCAGCACCGCGAAGGTGGTGGTTTTCATGCCGCCGGCCGTGGAACCGGGCGAGCCGCCGATCAGCATCAAAAGAATCATAATGAACTGCCCCGTCTCGGAGAGGGCGTTCAGATCCACCGTGTTGAAGCCGGCCGTGCGCGGCGTGATCGCCTGGAACAGCGACGCCCAGACCCGGCGGTCCATCGGTTCGGCGGAAAATTCAAAAAAGAAAAAATACAGCGCCGGCAGCGCGATCAGCAGCGCCGTGGTGGCAAGAATGACCTTGCTCTGCATGCGGTAGAGGTGCAGGTGGTGTTTATGGATGCGGATATCCTCCCAGGTCATAAAGCCGATGCCGCCGATGACGATGAGCGCCATGACGGTCAGGTTCACCACCGGGTCGCCGGTGAAGGAGGTCAGCGAGGAATACGGCTCCCGGCGGCCCATCAGGTCGAAGCCGGCGTTGCAGAACGCCGACACCGCGTGAAACAACCCGTACCACAGCCCGCGGCCCGCCCCGAATTCCCGGCAGAACACCGGCGCCAGCAGCAGCGTGCCGCAAAGTTCAAACACCAGCGTCATGCGCAGGATCAGGCCGGTGATGCGCACGATGCCGCCCACCTTGGGCGCGCCGATGGCTTCCTGCATGGTGCTGCGCTGCTTTAAGCTGATTTTGCGCCCCGATACGATGGCCATGGCCACCGCGATGGTGACGACGCCCATGCCGCCGATCTGGATCATCAGCAGGATGACCGCCTGCCCGAACGCCGACCAGTAGGTGGCGGTGTCCTGCACGATCAAACCGGTCACGCATACTGCCGAGGTGGCGGTGAACAGCGCGTCCGAAAAACAGGCGCCCTGCCCGTCCTGCGTGGCGAAGGGCAGCATCAGCAGCAGACTGCCCAGCAGAATCACGCCCGCAAAACCCAGAATAATGATTTGAGAGGAGGAAATTCTCCGTTTGATATGCCCCATATCCGTTCACCAACCCGCGCCAGGCGGGCGCTCCAAGTCAGGATTACCCATGTTTTTCTCATTTTCGCATGGGCGGTTTAAAAAGTGTGTTAGGGTTGCCGGCGAATGTGTTAAGATTGTGTTAAGAGCCGAGCGGGAAAACGGCCCCGAGGGCGCGGGTTGCCGCCGGGCGTGAAACATGCTAAAATGGCAGAAAAGCGAAGGGAGCGGGTCAGAATGGAACTGCTGGATGTGGTGGACGAGCGGGGCGAGCCGACCGGGCGGACGGTGGTGCGCACCGAGGCGCACCGCCTGGGGATCCGGCACCGTACCTCCCATGTGTGGCTGTTGCGCCGGCGCGGCGGCACAGTGGAGCTGCTGCTGCAAAAGCGCAGCGCGGACAAGGATTCCTTCCCCGGCTGCTACGACATTTCCAGCGCGGGGCATATTCCGGCGGGCCAGGGCTTTGTGGAAAGCGCGCTGCGCGAGCTGAAGGAGGAACTGGGCCTGGAGGCATCCCCCGGCGAGCTGCATCTGTGCGGGCAGCGCCGGTTCACGCTGGAACACACGTTCCACGGCAGGCTCTTCCGGGACGATCAGGTCAGCAACGTGTACGCCCTGTGGTGGGACGGCGAGGCGGAAAGCCTGCGTTTGCAGCGCAGCGAGATTCAGTCCGTCCGGTGGATGACGCTGGACGACTGCCGCCGCATGGTGCGGACCGGGACGCCCGCCAACTGCGTGTTTGAGGAAGAACTGGACATGCTGGAAGGCTATCTTGCCCGATAAGCAAAAAAGCCGCCGGGGAACGGAAGTTCCCCGGCGGCTTGCCGGTTTTGGGATCAGTGCGACGGGTTGAGAATGGTGCGCCAGTCCAGGTCGCCGTGTTCCAGGCCGTGGATGAGCACTTCGGCGGTGGCGATGTTGGTGCCGACGGGAATGTTGTGTACGTCGCAGATGCGAAGCAGGTTCATCTCGTTGGGCTCGGTGGGCTTGGCCGAGATGGGGTCGCGGAAAAACAACAGCATGTCCACTTCATCGCAGGAGATGCGCGCCGCGATCTGCTGGGCGCCGCCGTGGCCGCCGGGCAGAAACCGTTCGACGGGCAGGCCGGCAGCATCGGCCACAAGCCGGCCGGTGGTGCCGGTGGCGATCAGATGGTGCCCCTGCAAAATATGCCGGTACGCAATGCAGAACTGCACCATCAATTCCTTTTTGGTATCATGCGCGATCAATGCAATCGTCATACCGAAGACCTGCTTTCTCAATCATCTGTCAATTTTGGGGCGATCCCCAAACCGTCCGGGAAATCCCCGGACGTGGTGTTTTTATAATGTCAGCGGGATGCGCTCGCCCAGCATCCGTCCGGCCAGCGCGGCGCCCGCGCTGGCGGCGGGGCAATCCCGCAGGGGGGCGGTGCCGCTGGCGGCCGCGGCCTGCAGTTCGGCGCTCTCAGGCACGGCGGCGATCAGCTGAACGCCCACCGTGTCGATGCACTCGTCCAGGTCGAACACCGGTGCGCGACGCCCGAAGCTCTGGGGCGAAATGCGGTTGACCACCAGGCGAAGTTCGTCCTGCTCATGCCCGTCGGCGATCAGCCGGTCGGCCACGATGCGCCCGTCCCGCAAGGCCACCGGGTCGGGGGTGAGCACCAGCAGCGCGCGGTCACAGATGGCTGCCGCCGCGATGAAGGGCATTCCCATGCCGGCGGCGGTGTCCAGCAGGATAAAATCAAAGTAGCCGCGCATCGCCGCCACCAGGCGGGCGAGCGGTTCCGGGCGGACGTCGCCGCCCTCGTAAGGGGCGCTGATGACCGACAGCCCCGGGTAGAGCGGGCTTTCCACAATGGCTTTCTCGCCCTTGCAGCGCCCACACAAAATATCCTGTATATCGTATACCGTTTTACCGTACACACCGGAAATGATGTCCACGCTGCGCAGGCCGGAATCCAGCTCGATCAGCAGTACCTTTTTCCCCCGGGCGGCAAGCCGCGCGCCCAGCAGCACCGACACGGTGCTTTTGCCGGTGCCGCCTTTGCCCGAACAGACCATTACGATTTGCGCATTCACAAGTAAACTCCGAACAGGGGAATGCGGTTTTCCATGGGCATAATACGCCCATGTGAGAAATCCCCGCCTATATGGTAGCACAAATTCCTTGCCAGTACAACTGCGCATTCGGTAAAAATTTTGGAGCCATCTTTGGACAGAAAGTACAAAAATGAGAAAAACAGATGAAATACCGTCATTCTTCTCGGAACAGATAATCCATCACAGCCCGCAGTACCGGCGCTGCGTTGGCCCCGCCGCCGCCGTATTCCAGCACCACCGCCACCGCGTAGCGGGGCGCGTCGGCGGGGGCGTAACCGATCAGGACCGAGTTGGTGTAGTACCCGCTGCCAAACCGCTCCGCCCGCTGGGGGCTGCCGGTTTTGCAGGCCAGCGGCACCGAAAATCCCCGCAGCGCGTACAGGGTGGTGCTCATCTCGGTCATGCCCTGGCGGATGGGGCCGAACACCGCCTCGCCGCCGGGCACGGTGTTCAGTACCTCCGGCTGCGTTTCGCACACCGTCCCGTCCGCGGCGTTCCGAACGGCCTGCACATAATGCAGCCGCAGGCGGGTGCCGCCGTTGGCCAGCGTGCAGGCGTAGGAGGCCAGCTGCAGCGGCGACACCGCCGTGTTCGCCTGGCCGATGGCCGCCTGCAGCGTCAGGCCGGCCTGGTAGTTGTCGTCGGTGCTCCAGGTCAGGCGCCCGGCGGCGGCAGGCAGCTCGGCGCCCGCGTCGGCCGCCAGGCCCAGCGCCTGCGCCATGGACGAGAACGCGTCCACCCCCAGCCGTCGCCCCACGTCGTAAAAATAAATGTTGCAGCTGTATTTCAGCGCGGTGATCAGGTTGACCGGGCCGCTGTGCCCCAGCTGCAGGCAGCGGGGCTGGTAGCCGGAGTAGTAGGTGTACCGCCCGCCGCAGGATACCGTGTCCGACACCGACACCGTGCCGGACGCCAGCGCCGCCGCGGCCACCGCCGGCTTGAAGGCCGAGCCGGGCGCATACTGCCCCAGGCCGACCCGGTCGAACAGCGGCTGCGAAGCATCCGCCGTCAGCGCGGCGTAGCTTTCGCCGTACTGCGTCAGGTCGTATCCCGGCAGGCTGACCGACGCCAGAATGCCGCCGGTCCGGGTGTCCACCACCACGGCGGCCCCGGCGCATACCTCGCGCCCCTGCCCGGCGGGTTTGACGGTGCGCAGGGTTTCCATCTGGTTTTGCAGCGCGCCTTTGACCACCGCCTGCAATGCGCTGTCAATGGTCAGCACCACCGTGTCGCCGGGCACCGGCGCCTGCTGTTGTGTCTCGGTCAGCGCGCCGGTGCTCCGGTTGGCTTCCACCGCCAGCGTGCCGCTTTTGCCCCGCAGCGTCTGCTCGCAGGCAGCTTCCAGCCCGCTCTGGCCGATGCGGTCGTCCATGGCGTAACCCTGTTCCTGCAGCGAGCCGTCCTCCCACTGGCTGGCGGTGATCGCGCCCACCGTGCCCAGCACATGGGGCAGCAGGGCGCCGTCCGTCCAGGTGCGCTCGCCCCGGGCGGCCAGCCGCACCGCGCCGCTGCCGCACAGCCCGGTGGCGCGCAGCGACGCCGCGGCGGCGGGACCGATCCCTTTGGCCACCGCAAATTCGCCCGCGCCCACCGAAGAACAAAAGGCAGCGAGCTGTGTTTCCACATCCTCGCTGCCCTGGGGCGTCTGTTGTTCCTGCTGCAATACTTCCAGCACGGTGTTCAGCGTGCTTTTTAAATCGGTACCCGGCGGCGCGGGCCAGCGCAGATACACGTCGTACACCGGTGCGTCCTGCGCCAGAACCACACCGTTGCAATCGGTGATGTCCCCGCGGGCGGCCGGCACGGTGCAGGTATAGCCGGCGTGGGTCGCGGCCTGTGCCTTGGCGGCGTATTCGTCCGCCCGGACAAACTGCATGCAGACCAGCCGGCCCAGGAACAGCGCAAACAGTGCGCCGCACAGTACGCCCAGCACGATCACTCTGCCTTTCCCGTTTTTGCGGCCCATGCCCCGCGCCCCCTTTTGGTTGGTTTGCTGCTATTATACCCCGTCCGGCGGGATTTGGCAACGTCAGCCTACCGCAAAGCAGACGCCTGCCGGGTCGCCGGCGGTGCCGGTCAGCGGTGCTTCGGCGCAAAGGCCGCTTTCGTCCGTCGCCGGGGCCGCGGCCATCGTGCCCACCCAGCATCCGGCCGGGCAGGCTTCGCTGGAAACCGTCACCACCGCGTCACCCGGGCGGGCCGTGCAGCCCCGGGGCAGGCCGGTCACCCACAGCGTGCCGCCCCGCCGTTCCAGCGTGCCCACCGACGCGGAGCCGTCAGCCGCATACACCGCACAGGCCGCCGCACAGCCGTCGCGGCCCGCCGCAACCGCCTGTGCGCTGCGCTCGCCCGACGTATGCACCACGCCCAGCAGCCGCCCGTCACAATCCACCAGCGCCGTGCCGGGCGCCAGCGCCGCGTCCACCGTAAAGCCCTGCGGCCCCAGCGCCGTCACGGTGCAGGGCGTATATTGCGCGCCCTCCTGCATGCGGGGGCTTTCGGTCAGCATGCGCCAGGCGTCGTTTTCCTCCCGCAGCGGCAGCAGCGCACAGTATCCGGCGCGCAGCGTGCGGGTTTCCTCGGTCAGTGCTTCCAGGCGGCGGGTGTAGCCGGGCACAAAATGCTCGGCCAGCGCCGCGTCTGCTTTGGCGGGCAGCGCCGCCGCCCACGCAGCCAGACGTCCGCCATAGACCACCGCCGCCGCGCACAGCACCGCCAGCACCGCCGCCCGTCTGCGCCGCCGCCGCGCGTACCGCACGCCCCGGCGGGCAAGATCCAGTCCGTTTGCCATGGCCATCCCCCCCGCCACCAGCTTATGCCGGGGCGTGCCGTTTGTATTCGCCGCGGAATTTTGGTATACTGACGGTGGGCGGCGAAAAGCGCCCGGAAGCGAGGGAAAGAATGATGGAATACCGGCTGTTGGCTTTGGATATCGACGGCACGCTGCGTCCCGGCCGCGAACCGCGCGTCCCGCGGGAGAACGTGCTGGCGGTGCAGGCGGTACAGCGGGCGGGCGTCCGGGTGGCCATTGCCACCGGGCGCGGCAGCGGCAACGTGCCCGCCAAAATGCTGCGGGGCATCCGGCCCGATTACTGGATCTGTTCGGCGGGCGCACAGGTGTGCACCGGCGCGGGCGCCGAGGTGTTCACGCACCGGATGTGCAGCGAAGAAATGTATGCGCTGGTGGATTTTTTTGAGAATTATGAATTGCAGCTCGGCTTCGATTTCGAGGAAGGCAACTACATCTATGTGGGCTATGAGGAGATGCGCCGCCACCACATGGCGCTGTTCGGCAGCGCCGACACCATCCGCGACGGCGAAGATCAGGACCGCCACCTGCAAAGCATGCCGTTCAAGGCATTCGGAAAGCTGCCGGGGGAATATCTTGCGATGTTTCGCGAAAAGTATGGTTACCTGGGCCTGAATTTCTTTTCTTACGGCAACGAGGGCTACTGCGACATCACCTGCGCCGGTACCGACAAAGCGTTTGGCCTGCGGTCATTGTGCGAGGCGACGGGCATTCCCATTGCGCAGGCGGTGGCCGTGGGCGACAGCGAGAACGACTGCGGCATTCTGCGCGCGGCAGGGCTGGGCGTCTGTGTGGCGGACGGCTGCGAAGCGGCCCGCCGGGCTGCCGACCGGCTGTGCCCCCCGGCGGGGGAATACGGCGTTGCGGCGCTGTGCCGCGAACTGTTGCCCGAAGCCTT
>JBJEYG010000198.1:0-1580 GCA_051886555.1 Gemmiger sp. | reverse complement strand
TGTAATGTCAAATGCGTGGATATTTCGGGGAAGACCCTGATCACAATGCGGTGAAACAGCTGGGCGGGAAACGCATTATTGCCGGCATTCGAATCCTTCAACAAGCGGCGAATTCGCTCTGATTCATAAGCATAATTGTAGACTTGAAAACATTGATACAGCTCTGCGGTAGCTTGCCGAGCCAAGGTGCACAGTTCTTCCTTGGAATTTTGGGGATCGCTGATCTTGCGATCCAGTTCTCGATGCAAACGCTGGTACTCGCTGGAAAGTGTGATGGAGGGAGTGGCGCTTGTAACCTGATCGGCGTTTCGCCGCAGCCAATCGATGCGCTGCGTGATCTGGTCAATCAAATCGGTGTCCGATACAGGTTCTGTGCAAGTATTGCAGGTGGGGCAATACCAGCCAACGCCATTTTGCTTTCTGCTTGTTCGCCGCGTCATGCGGGTAAGACAATGCGGGCAGCATATTTTGGAACGAACGCTGCGAATGTCGGTGTTAGAGAGCTGGCTCTGCTTTCGCGCTGCCCGCGCACTTGCGATTGCCGATATTGTCTCCTGGCGCAAAAGCGCGGGCCAGGTATCAGTTCCCGCATAGCGCTGATCCTGCAGGATGCGGAAAATCATATTCTTGTTCCAGCCAGTTGTATCGTCGCGGTAGGGGACGCCGGTGTGGCTCATCATCTGCGCAATTGCATGGATGGAATTTCCGTCCACGTATGCTTGTGCAATTTTCGTAACATAGGGCGCTTCCAGTTCGTTCGGTTCGATGCGCCCATCACAATATTTGTACCCGAAAGGAAGCTTTCTGTTTTGACTCATCGTTATACCTTCCGACGTTCTTCACGCAATTCTAAATCGTTGGATAGATGAAAAATGACATGGTTTTCGGATATCTTTATCAGGAAGACGACCTCTGGGATACGACTTGCGTTTTCCTCAAATGGATTGATGGTGGAAAGTACGTCCTGAAGGTGAAGCGTGTTATCAATCTGCTCTTTTATAAGATCCGTCTCACGCTGTCGGGCAAGCACATCTTTTACTTTGTCCAGATTTTGCTGTATGGTATTGCTGTGTGCAATAAAAAAGGCAGAGTCAATACACCCTCTGGCCATAAGGCGATTCAGTGTATGACTCTGCTCCAGTAGCTGTGCAACCTGTTGATGCAGGGCGGCAATTTCGGGTTGAAACGACGCAGTGCGTTCCTGAATGCAATGAAGCTGCGTGAGGTAAGTTTTCAGAATGGAATCGGACGCATCGGTCAGCTTAAAGACAAGTCGATTGAACGACTCGGTAAGTTCATCCTCCGCGACAGGGGAGAGGGGACAGGCCGCAGATTGGTTGAGATGATGGGAACAAACCCATACGTCACGCTTGTTTACAAAACGATGGTAAAGGGGAGCGCCGCAGTGCCCGCAGACAAGTATTTTCGTCAATGCGGAAGAATGAATCTTTTGAGAATGGCCAAACTGCGAACGGCGCTGCGTCAACAGGCTCTGGGCGTGTGCAAAGGTGTTCCGGCTTATGATGGGTTCATGTGCCATCTCCTTGTAATACTGCTTGGCTTGACCGTTGTTGAGGGCG
>JBJEYG010000197.1:0-1587 GCA_051886555.1 Gemmiger sp. | reverse complement strand
GGCACGGTGGGAAGTGTGGATGTAGGCATGTCGGTAACGGTCTACGGTCACATGACCACCCATCCCAGCTACGGCGAACAGTTTCGCGCCGATACCTGTGAGGCAAGTCTGCCCCGGGACACCGCCGCCACGCTGAGTTACCTTTCCAGCGGTGTGCTACCCCATATCGGCTCGGCCACCGCCAAAAAACTGATTGCAAAATTTGGCGACGATACGTTGAACGTGATTGCTGAACAACCGGAGCGTCTGCAAACGATCAAGGGCATTACCGCCGAGAAGGCACTGGCGATCCAGCGGGAATTCCGCCGCCTGTATGGCGTGCGGGAGGTGGTGGCTTGGATGGCGCGCTTTGGCCTGAGTGCACAGAACGCCGTTGCCGCCTACCGTACCTTCGGCCCCCACACAGTGGAGGCGCTGACACAGAATCCTTATCTGCTGTGCGGTGAACCGCTGCATCTGAAATTCAGCCAGGCGGACGCGATCGCCAATGCCCTGCAATTTGAAGCGGGCAGTTCGCTGCGCATCAGCGCGGGATTGCTGTATGTGCTGCGCCACAACGCGGGCAACGGGCATACCTGCCTGCCTGCGGACAAGCTGCTGGCCGCCACCGCCAAGTTCATCCGCGTGGAGCCGGATCTGGTCAGCCGTGGGCTGGACACGCTGCTGGAAGCAAACGAACTGAAGTCGGCACAGATGGATGGTGTGCGCTATATCTATCTGCCGGACCTGTACGCCGCCGAGGAAGAGATCGCCGCCCGCCTGGCGGAACTGGCTTCCTATCCGACCGAACGGCCTAAAACGCTGGATTCCGACATCCGCGCGCTGGAATTTGCCCAGGGCTTTCCCTATGCGGAACTTCAGCGCGAGGCAATCCGCCTGGCACTGTCCAGCCGGGTCATGGTGCTCACCGGCGGGCCGGGTACCGGAAAAACCACCACGGTCAACGCCATTCTCAGTCTGTATGAGGCCGGGTATGACCGGGTGGCGCTGTGCGCGCCCACCGGGCGTGCCGCCAAGCGCCTGACGGAACTGACCGGGCACAAGGCGTCCACCATTCACCGTTTGCTGGAGGTAGACTATACCACCGGCAACGTTCGTTTTATCCACAACGAGCGCAACCTGCTGAAAGTGGACGTGGTCATTCTGGACGAGATGAGCATGGTGGATGTGCGCCTGTTTCAGTCGCTGCTGACGGCGCTGCGCCCCGGCTGCCGCATCATCATGGTGGGCGATGCCGATCAGCTGCCCAGCGTGGGGCCGGGCAACATTCTGGGGGAGGTGCTGCGCGCAGGCGTGTTGCCCACCGTCCGGCTGGATCAGATTTTCCGTCAGGCGCAGCAAAGCCTGATTGTGCGCAACGCCCACCGGATCGTCAGCGGCCAGATGCCCCAGACCGGCGGCAAAACGGATGACTTTTTCCTCATGGAGTCGACCGGGCTGGCCTGCCAGCGTCTTGTGTGCGATCTGGTTTCCACACGTCTGCCCAAAAGCTACGGCTTTGACCCGGTACGGGACATCCAGGTGCTTTGCCCCACCAAAGTAGGGCCGACGGGTAGCGTGGAGCTGAACCGAAAACTGCAGGAGATC
>JBJEYG010000196.1:0-7136 GCA_051886555.1 Gemmiger sp. | reverse complement strand
TTCCCTGCTATCCACAATCCCTACACGGAAGCCGAACTCCCGGAGAATCCCGATCTGGTGGATCTGCATCGGCCTTGGTGATTTTCCCGGTGCTTTCAGCTCCACAAACACAGCACGGCCGCCGGGAAGGCACACCATACGATCCGGCACCCCGTTGTTGCCTGGGCTGACGAACTTATAAGCCTTTCCTCCCGCTTCTTTTACCCGGCGGACAAAATACTTTTCGACGTCCTTTTCCCGCATTAGTTACCTCCTTGTTTTCTCGTTTCTTGATAATTCCTGTTTTCCTCGGGTGCCATTAGTGCCGTTAATTTCTTAATAGCCTCTCTATTTAGGGCGTTTAGGGTGTATAGGCTGTATATTTACTCCCTAATTTTAATTTTTCACAAGTTATTATAATTTAATGGCACCAATGGCACCCATACCATTTTGCTTTAATATTAACGAAAAATCTTGAATTTTTTTTGCAAAAAGTAGTTTTACTCGATGCCATTATAAAACGTCATTCGACGGCACCCAATGGCACCCGATGCCGTTCCCAATGCCATTAAAATTATGGGACGTTCCATGTTTCAGAAAGTGGTATTTTGTATAATTTCCTAGCTTTCGTTCTCTGAAATTCTACTCTGTCGTCAGATTGCTTTAATTTTGTTAAAATCCGGCCCACGCCGCGCGAGGATGTTGCCCGTCCGATGAAGCTCGCCACAACTGCAGGGCTTACCCAACGCCATTTTTCAACCGGCAGATCGAAGTCCAGCAGATCCAGCACTTCCTGTTCTCCGCGCATCTGCTCCGCATGGTTCCTGTTCCGTGCCTCCAGCTGCGTCCGTTCCGCCGGCGTCAGTCGAAAGCACTGTGCTCCTTTGCGCAGCCATTCATCGTATACCTGTGCCCACAGCTGTACTACCCAGTCCTGTGTCAGCGACAGCAGACGATCAATGTCTATCCGTTCCAACGGAACTGTCCAGAATCTACGGCTGCCCGTCGGATCCCGCAGGAACTCTGTACTGTTTACCGTTCCCACGTATGACGTGCGGCGTGGGCGCTTGGTTGATTCTCTTGCATATGGCGTTCTCTCGTTATCTACCGGATTCGTGAGAAATGCTTTCAAAGTCTCCTCGCTTTTCCGCAGCATGGCTTCCATCTCGCCGAACTCAACAATCCAGTTAGAAATCGCCCGCAGCACAGTATCTTTTACTCGGAAGTCTATACTCAAGCCCTCTGAGAAAAAGGCTCCCTGCACGCCCAGAACACGGCCCAAGGATGTCTTGCCGATGCCCTGTGCGCCCAACAGTGTCAGAACACCGTCCGCGCCATATGGGTGATTCTCGTCGTTCAGCGCCATTGCAACGCATTGCAGCAGCCACTTATGCACAAGCAGCCGGCTGAGCGCGTCGCCGGAGATTCCCATGATTTCGTACAAAATCTCGATCCTGTCCGCGCCGTCCCATGCACAGCTTTTGAGCATAACCTCCACGGCATTATACCGGCGCTCGTCCGCGATGACAGCCAGACACTCTTGTATTGCTGATGTACTTGCGCCTTTTACCTGTGCGCTGCGGAACATATCCCGTAGATATACCGGCAAATTGTTTGTGGCATTTTCGCGTGACCAGCCCAGGTGCTCCAGACCCGATAATTCCAGTTCCCTGGACACGACCTCAAACCGAAATGTAATGCCCATCACGTCCAGCGCATCGGAAACCATGCGGATAGACAGATCCTTCTTCTCAATATCGCCGAGAAAGTCGGATAAATCTTTATACCGTGCGGTATCCGGCTGTGGCGCCTGCCGAATCTCAATACCCCGAAAATCAGCAAGCGCACGCTCGCCTGCTTCCCGCTTGAGTATTGCCGCTGGCTCCGGATCAACTGCAACAAGGTCGCACATAGCTTTGAAGCTCGGGAGCCGGTTCGTAGGGGTATTCTCCTTGACCTCATCCGCATTATCCAGCTCGCCGAACCGATGCAGACGCACAAGATCAAAAGCATTAACCAGGACACCGCTGCACGGATCAGTTGCATGATGGCTGTATAAGAACTTGCCGCCATCGTACAAAACTGCACCGCCGGCAGTCGATCCACCGGTATATGTATACCGGCCCGGCGTATCGGTTTCAACATATGCATCCGGCAGAAACTTCATCATCGCTGCAGGGATGTCATACGTCTTACAAAATGCGCCGACAATGCCGGTCTTTGCTTCTGGGTCACCCTGCCGGGTTATGCTGCGGTCACGCAACTTTGCTTCTCCGGGGGCCTGTGGCCATTGCTGTACGTCGTGCCAGTCTGCATATTTCTCCAGCATGCCATCAGCTGATAAAAACGGTTTGTCCACCTGCTGGAAAACGTACTCCCCGTCTGCCGATGCCGACGGCCAGTACATCAGGCGTTCCGGCTGATAAGTCGTAGGGTCAAACCAGGTCATTTCCGGCTGAATGATCTGCGCCAGCTTGCGCGCTATCGGCTCGTATTCCTCCGGCAGCATAGTTCTATCTGTCACTGCTAAAACGCGCAGGCGGGGTGCCTCAGGGCTGTGCTTTCGCGTACTGTATATCGCACTGATACAGCCCAGACCTGCAACACGCTTCAGCACGTCCCCTGTGGAAGCCGGAGGCAGGTTGTCCAGGTCGAGCGTGATAACATCGCGCCCGGTTACCGATCCTTTCTTACGCCGGCCCAACACGCTGCCGCCGACAAAACCGCCGATGTCCTTCAGATCGTCCTGCTGAGGCTTCCGCATCGCCATGTATTCTGCGTGGGATTCAGCGCCCCGCACCGGGGTTTTCAGACGCTCCCATAGCTGTGATACGAGCAGTGTCTGCGGCTGCCAGCTGGTGGATCGGCGGGAGGCACCCACGCTTACCGTTATCTTTCTGTCGTATTGCATCAGGTTGCCCCTCCCCTTAGTCCTTGGTAAAGTAATCGCCTACCCAGCCGTCTGCGTCCATAGGCAGGCCCTGCGCCCAGTCAATCGGCTGGGACATGATGCGTACAACCTCATCCAGATTTGCCTGCGCTGCGGGAACCTCCAACACAACTTCATCGTGTATGTGGAATACAACAGGATATCCAGCCTTCTCCAGACGGTCGATGTTAACAGCCAGACAGTCTCGGGCGATTGCCTGCACGCAATTCTCCGTCAGCTTGCCGCCGTAGGTGTCCGTGGTCTCCCACTTCCGTGTGGTCTGATTCATGCCATAGTAATGAATCGACTTGCCGCCCCATTGGTTTACACCAAGATGTGGCTTGGCATAAAACAGTTTCCGCCCCGAAGGAAGCAGGATCGTCAGGAAGTCCTGCCCGTTTTCCACATCAGCTTCCCGGGCAAATGTAAGTCCGTGTGTCTGGACGGGTATGCCGGTTTCAATCGTCTGTATTGCTGCCTGTTCCAGCGACTTCCAGCACCTTACAATAGCCGGGTTGGCCGTGCGCCATTTGGA
Organism: Gemmiger sp.; assembly: GCA_051886555.1. Classification (GTDB taxonomy): domain Bacteria; phylum Bacillota; class Clostridia; order Oscillospirales; family Ruminococcaceae; genus Gemmiger. Next base: position 3,693 of record JBJEYG010000196.1, on the reverse strand, counting down.
CACAATGTCCGGCAGTTCGCTCTCGTCCAGACCCATACGCAATGCGCCCATGGCGATCAGTGCGCCGGATCCGCCCTGGTATCCAAGCGCCAGCGTGGCAACCTTGCCCTTCTGCCGCAGGCTGTATTCCGGGTTTCCTTTTTTGATGCGGTCAAACGGTACGCCAAACATCTGTGACGCCGTTGCCTCATAGATTTTGCCATGTGTACGGAAGACTTGCAGCACCCATTCCTCACCGGCCAGCCACGCCACCACACGCGCCTCAATTGCGCTGAAATCAGCGTCCACAAACATATACCCGTCCTTCGGCACAAATGCTGTACGGACCAGCTGTGACAGCGTATCAGGCACACTGCCGTAAACAAAACGCAGCACCTCCGGACGTTCCGCATGTGTGGCATCTCTGGCAAAGTCCAGCATGCTCCCATGCAGGTATGTCCGGGGCAGGTTTTGCACCTGTACCAGTCTGCCTGCCCATCTGCCGGTGCGGTTCGCGCCATAAAACTGCAGCAGACCGCGGATGCGATTGTCAGAGCACATTGCTGCAACCATCGCCTGATACTTTGTAACTGACGTTTTCCCCAGCTCCTGGCGTATCTCCAACACACGGCGTACATCGGGCTGCAGATCATCGCGCTCCAGCAAATCTGTGACATCTTCTTTGCGCAGCGTATCAACCTCAACGCCCTCCGATCGAAGCCAGCCGGATAACTGTGCGATGCTCTTTGGATTGTCCAGCCCGGTAATCTCGCGAGCTTCTGCCATCAGTTCTGCAGTAATACGTTCGCTGCAATTAATGGCACCAGAAATAAGTTCGGTGTCCATCGCTACGCCGCGTGCATTGATGATCTGATCCTGAACCCATTCATTCTGCACCTGTTCGGGCACCGGGAAACGCGATAGACGGTGTTCAATTTCCATTTCGGTCACAACATCCTGTCGGCAGTAGTCGATAAATAGCTGCCATTTATCGGCGTCATGATGCGGAAGGTTTCTGGTTCTGCCGCCATTGCTTTTGGTCGGCTTACAAGGTACGCAAAAATACCGGATAAGTGCTTTGCCGGTTGTCAGCTTCTGTTTGTCTGACGGGAGCCCAAGGGCTTTGCCGGTAGCGTCCAGTCCAGCTGTGTACCCGCAATACAAGCCGTGCAGCATTGTACAGTGCCATTGCGGCAGCCATTTTACTGATGCAGAAGCATCAATCCGCAGCCACTTTGACAAGCAATACCACTCGAACGCAGCGTTATAGGCGTGTTTGATTACCTCCGGATCCCGCAGCGCTGACCAGAAGTCCGCCGGGATAACCGGATCACAGGTCAGGTCGAGCACTTTGACTTCTGCGCCGTCGAGGGAGTATGCAATCAGCAGTACCTCGAAATCAGGGGACTGTACATATTTGTACAGTCCCGATTTGCTGATATCGACGGATGAATAGGTTTCTATATCAATACTCAGATGGCGCATAGCTTCAGGCCATCGGTGCGCCAGTGAACGGATTTACCACGGGTGTAGCGCCTGCAAAAGGCGGCTGAAAACCGGCCTGAGTGGCTGCTGGTACGGCCTGCTGTTCGATGCCGGAGAAATCGTTACCAGCGGTGGAACGGCCACCGAGCGGTTCACCATCACGGGTCTTGCAGATATTTCCCAGTCCGCAGCCTACGCCGCGGTTGCCGTTGCTGTCATAAGCAAAGAAGTTGACCGTAACACGGGCGTACATGCCGGAGTAAACATCCGACGGCAGCAGTTCTGCATGCACATTGCTGATATGTACGCACTGCGGCTTCTGCGTTGCCTTACACGACGCCGTAAGTACCCAGCAGCCCTTGCATTCTTCGCCAAACGGCTCACCAGACGGGCGCACGCCGTCTCCATCGTAGATGACCGGATAACGCATCTGCGGGCGATTTCCCTTCCACTTGTTCACAACACCCAACTCATACGCGGCACTGAGAGCGTTACTCAGGTCGTTGTACGTAGCAGTATCGGTCTTTGGAATCAGCAGAGTTACGGAATACTTCGGCTCTCCCCCGTTGCTGCTGTACGGTTCACACAGATGAGCATAGGACAGACGGACTTCGCCAGTGAGACACTTAGTTGCAATATTCTGATACATAATGATAATCTCCTTTACTTGGTTTCAATGTTTTCAAAATCTGCGGCTGCCGGGCTATATGCCGGGCGTTTATCAGATTCCGGTACTAATGTGGGTTTTCCTGCAGGCTTGATGACATGTGAGCCGCACAGCTCGTTAAACTGCTGCTTGCCCAGCAGCTTTTCGACAGCTGCCAACGACAAGGGTTTGCGTTCGTACAACAAGGCTTCTGCTACACCTGCGGCAGTCAAATCAGCAAATGCAGCGTCTACATCATCAAACTTACGACGGCTGACACCCTCGACAGCCTTCCAGCCGGGAATACTTTTTCCGTCCAGCACGGCTGTCAGTGCGTAATTTTGCACGTCCTCCAGCCAACGATAGAATGGTTCTGCCCTCTGCAGCAAGTCTCCCAGATCGCTGTCTGTCAGCAGAGCCGGCTTCATGTCGGGGTTGTATTTCTGTTCAATTTCGCAGAAGTCGTGCGCCGCACGCTCCAGACACTGCGCTCGGGCTTTACAGAACCGGCAGTGATCTCCGGCGACAAAATCGCCTTCCCCGGCGTATGCGAGCTTTGCGCGGGGTTGTACGACATCCGCTGCCCACGCATACAAGTCATCGGTGTACACGGTCCATTCGCTGATGTTATCAATACGGGGCTGTACGATGGCCAGAACAACATTTTTGATACTGTACAGAAAACCGTACAGATTCAGTGCACCAAGTGCGTACAGCATCATCTGCGAGTTATTCTCCGCATATACTGGGACGCCTTTGCCGTATTTGAAGTCAATTACGTGCATGGTATCCCCGCCGATAACAATGCAGTCAGCTGTGCCGAATCCCTCCGGCGCATAGACCGAATAATCCACACGGGATTCGATCGCCACAAACGGTGTGGAAGCATAGGCCATACCAACATTTTTGACATACTCGACGTATGTATCCGTATGCCCTTCCATCTCAGGCTGATACAGGTCATTGTTCTTGATTTTGTTGTGTCGCGTCGTATACTTCCGCTTAGTGAGATCAGTCGTGAAGTACTGCCGCAGTTTCAGTTCTGCCAGTGCGTGCGCAAGGCTGCCTTCTGCTGCGTATTCACTGCCTTTGTCCGGGAACTGTTCTTCCAGACGGGCAGAAGGCGTGCATGCCAGCCAGCGCTGTGAACTGGATGCGCCCAGCAGTGCATGTTTCTCTGGAGGCATCAGATCACCGCCCCCAGTCCACGCAGGGCATTTGCCAGGTCTCCAAAGCGTTCCGGCGGAAGATTCTGCAGCGACTGCACACCGAACTGCTGCGGGAGCGCCATAACCGCTGCCGCCTTTGCCGGATCACTCAGCAATGCGGCTCCAGCACGCGCAAGCTCGTCCATGGTATACGCAGGTGTCGCTGCAGGTGCAACGGGCGCGGTCTGCGCCGGTGGGTTAACTGCCTGCTGTGCGGTCGGGACAGATACAGGGGCAGATACAGGCGGTGTCTCCGTAGGCTGCATGGTAGTCGCAGCTGCCGGCGCAGATGCAGGGGTAGGGTTTACAGTTGCTCCAGTATCTGCGGGGGGATTTACGTTCTGTACCGATGCGATCATAGTATTTGTGGGAGTA
>JBJEYG010000195.1:0-1599 GCA_051886555.1 Gemmiger sp. | reverse complement strand
CGATCTATACCAAACAGGATGAAACGGGTAAGGAGGGACCCATCATGACACAAGATTCCAAAAGGCAGAAGTCCTGGTGCATGCTGCTGGCTGTGGTATGCGCTTTCCTGTTGTGCCTGCTGTTTTCCAGTAAGGCAAGAGCGGAGGACGTGCAGATCTGGGCTGGTGACCCAAAGTATAATGTTACCGTTCAGTACACGTACCCGACACGAGAGGAATTGGAGGCGCGCCTGACCGAGGACGGCGTAACATTTGCCGATCCTGGCGTTGAAGATAAAATTTTTACACTTTTACAAAGCTATGCGGCACCTTATACATGGAATAATGGTGTGAGAAACCCTGTTGCTGAGTGGAAAAATCATAACGCCAAATGGGTGCCGAACCAGATCTATTTCACCGCCACGGGAGACGATGCATCGTATGTTTATACGCTGACATGGCATGCCTACGATGACAGCGGCGAAGAACTTACGCCGCAAGTATTAGCAACGGACGATGTAGATGAATCGCCAATCAGCACAGATGCATCAAATTACCCTTTCCGCAGCGCGTTCTCGGTAGATTACACTGAGATTTGGGCCCATGATGAAGATGACCAGTACTTCAAATATCGGAACACGGATGCAGTCACGCTGCGCGGAGAATGGAAGCGGGAGATGGTGGCCAAAAGGATAAACGTGGGAGCAGAGAAGCTCCTGACGGTGGATGTGCAGGAGGATTCCTGGAATACCAACCCGCATCCAAATCAGGGCAGCGTGATGGTCGAAGTATATCTCGATGATGAAGAAAGTCCATATACCAAGTTCCAGTTCCCGTTTGTATACCAGCGAGTCTCCTTTAACGATGATGATGAGAATTGGAACGAGCCCCTTGTAGAGGGCAACGCCTGCGTGGACATCCCGTTTGTGTATAACAAAGAAAAGTATGATCTGTATGGCCTTTCCTACACCGCATGCCGGGGAAAAAACAATAAAGGACCAACAGGGACCAGCGTGAACGGAGATTCCTTTATGGTGGACAATGCCACGGATGCGACAACGATCAAACTGTATTTTTCCACAAGGCGTCCGGTAAAATACTGCGTTGCAGACACGGAAGGCAACATTATTCAGCAGGCGGCGCCTTTGGTAGAAGGGGAATATGGCTCCCGGGGCGGATTCTGCGATGTAACGGAATGTACGGGCAATAATAACTACCACAAAAATTGTACCGCTGCGAATTGGGCAAGCGGTCAAGCCGAAGATATTATAACGTGGAACCCTGAAGGAAACACGACCTTTACGTTGCCGGCGCTGACTAAGGCATCGATACCAGCCGGATATGTACTGCAAAGTACCAACTGGCAGTCCAATGCAAATACCTACTCATATGCCGCAGGTGAACAAGTGGATTTGTCAACAAAAGAAATCAGCGAGGTGCAGACGCTGCTGCAAGAGGATGCCGACGGACAACTGGTGTATCTGTTCCGGGTGGTCGCTGAAAAGGAAACGGAACAGCTGACGCTGACCGGCGGTGAGAAAACCTATGATGGCACTTCCCTGGCGGTAACGCTGAAAAACGGCAAAGGGCAGGATATCACAAAGAATACAAATGTGACGT
>JBJEYG010000194.1:0-7252 GCA_051886555.1 Gemmiger sp. | reverse complement strand
TGGACAGGTCATCGTAAATGATCAGCACATGCCTGCCCTGATTCATGAAATACTCGCCCATGGCGCAGCCGGCATAGGGGGCGATGTATTGCAGGGGGGAAAGCTCGGACGCGGTAGCCGCCACCACAATGGTATAATCCATCGCGCCGTTGGCCGTGAGCGTATCCACCAGGTTGGCGACGGTGGAACGCTTCTGGCCGATGGCCACATAAATGCAGATGACGTCCTTGCCCTTCTGGTTGATGATGGTATCGGTAGCAATGACCGTTTTGCCGGTCTGGCGGTCGCCGATGATCAGCTCACGCTGGCCGCGGCCGATGGGGATCATCGAGTCGATGGCCTTGATGCCGGTCTGCAGCGGCTCCTTGACGGGCTGGCGGTCGATGATGCCGGGGGCGGGGGATTCAATGGGGCGGAATTCCTTCGTCTCGATGGGGCCTTTTCCGTCGATGGGCTGGCCCAGCGCGTTGACCACGCGGCCGATCATCGCCTCGCCCACCGGCACGGAGACAACCTTGCCGGTGCGCTTGACAACGCTGCCCTCCACGATGCCCTCGTCGCTGCCCAGCAGCACGATGGAGACGGAGTTTTCCTCCAGATTCTGCGCCATGCCGAATTCGCCGTTGACAAACTGCACCAGCTCACCGGCCATACATTTTTCCAGGCCGGAGGCGCGGGCGATGCCGTCGCCCACCATAATGACGGTGCCGGTCTCGCTCTGTTCGATGGCGTTTTCGTAGTGCTTGATCTGGGCGCGTATGATCTTGGAAATCTCCTCAGGTTTCAGTTGCACTTTGTAGTTCACCACTCATTCTTAAACTAATTCACAAAACCGCGCCGGCAATATCGCCGCGCAGCGCTTCCAGGCGGCTGCGGACGGTGCCGTCCAGCTGCACGCCTTCCATGTCCAGCCGGACGCCACCCAGAACGGCGGGGTCCACCTTCACGGTCAGATCGATCCGTTTGCCGGTGACGGACTGGAGCTTTTTCACCAGCTTGTCCTTCTCCGCGGCGGACAGGGCCACCGCCGAGACGGCGCGCACTTCCACAATGCCGTGGGCCTTGTTGTAGCGGGCGCGGAATTCCTTTGCGCAGCCGTTCAGCTCCCGCAGGATGCCGTTGTCGCAAAGGAGCTTGAGGAAGTTGACAAGGTACGGATGCACCGCGCCGCCGAACGCCTCGCCCAGCAGCGAAGCGCGCTCCTTTTTGGGGATGGACGGGGTGGACAGCAGCCGCAGATACTCGGGATTTTCCCGCAGTACCGCCGTTACCGTGTCCAGCTCGGCCAGCAGCCGGTCTTCCAGCTGTTCCTCGACGGCCAGGTCATACAGGCTGCCGCCGTAGCGCTTTGCAGTTTCGGTCACGATGCGTCACCTACATTCCGGATAAACTCGTCGATCAGCGCCTGATGGTCGGCCTGGCGGATCTCCCGCTCGACCACCTTGGAGGCAATGTCCATCGCCATGCCGCCGATCTCGTTCTTCAGGTCGTTGACCGCCTTCTTCTTCTCCAGCTCGATGTCCTTTTCGGCCTTCTGGCGGATGCCGGCAGCATCGCTGCGGGCGGCGCTGAGCACTTCCTCGCTGCGGGCGGCGGCGGTTTTCTGCGCGCTGGCCAGGATCTCGTTGGCCTGGGCCTTGGCGTTGGCCATATCCTGCTCATAGGCGGCCTTCATGGCTTCGGCCTCGGCGCGGGCGGCGTCCGCTTCGGCGAGCTGCGCGTCTGCACGGCTGCGGCGCTCATCCAGCACGGCGAGCACCTTGTCCAGCAGCAGTTTTTTGAAAATCACCATCTGGATCAGCAGGTTGCAGATCTGGCAGATCAGGGTAAACGGATCAATCGTTACGAGTGCCTGATACAAATCAGACATGTTTGAGTCCCTCCTTCCGGTCTATTCATTTCCGGGATAAACCGGCGGGCATCAGCCCAGGAACTTCAGGAATGCGCCGGGAGCGTAGAAGATCAGCAGCAGACCGGTGACGAAGCCGTAAATACCGGTCGTCTCAGACAGCGCGACGCCCAGGATCAGCGTGCTGGTCACATCGCCCTTGCACTCGGGCTGGCGGCCGATGGCCTCGCAGGCTTTCGCCACGGCGTTGCCTTCGCCGATACCGGGGCCGATACCGGCGATCAGTGCCAGGCCGGCGCCGATGGCGCAGCCCGCCAGAGTAATGCCTTTTGCCAATACAGTCAGGTCCATCATGGTAGAAATCCTCCTAAAATATGGTTGATGTTTTTATTGGTTGGCCGCAGGACGGGGCATCAGCCCTCGCCCGCCGCCTGTTTGATGAAGATGGTGGTCAGCGTACAGAAGATAAATGCCTGGATGCAGCCGCCGAACCAGTCGAAGTACAGGCTGGTCAGAGCGGGCAGGCCGATGTCCAGCAGCGGGAAGCCGGCAATCGCCGAACCCAGTGCGCCGGGCAGCATCCCCAACAGGCCTACGCAGCCGATGGCCGCGAACACAATGCCGGCGATCTTGCACAGCGTTTTGCGTTTGGCGCCGTTCCGGCCGCGCCAGAACAACACCATACCCAGAGCCACCGCGATCAGCGCAATGGCGACGTTGGTGCGCACCAGACCCAGCAGCGCCGTGGAGGCTGCCGCCAGCGCCGCGTACAGTAGCGCCGTGATGACCGTGCCGGACAGAATGTTGCCGAAATGACGGCAGGCCATGCTGATGGGGGTGAAGAACTCGGAAATCACGTTGATGGGCGCCATCAGGAAGATGGGGTCCAGGTAGCTCTTCAGGTACCCCCCGATGCCGCTGGCTTTGATTTTGTGATAGGTGATCAGGATGAATACCACGATCGCCCAGCCAAGCTCGGTGGAAAGGTCGGCGGTGGGACTCCAGAAGCCCAGCAGGCTGATCAGGTTGGAGACCACGCTGGAGGCGAACAGTGCGCCCACCAGCGGAATATACCGGTCAAAATGCGTGCCCATGTTGCCGTGCACGAAATTGACCAGACTGGTCACCAGCAGTTCCGCGACCGCCTGTTTGCGGCCGACCTGCTCCACCTTCAGGCCGGAACCCAGCCACCAGCACAATACGGAGATGAGGATCAGAACGATCCAGCTCATCACCAGCGTCTGGGTAATGTTGATGTGCCCCAGCAGGGGAACGTTTTCAAAGGTGTAAAGAATCTTTGCGCCGTTGATGGAAATGTCCATAAGTTACGTATCACCTCTTTTTTCAGGGGAAGCAGTCCCGGCGTCAGGACTGTACCGGCCAGTTATTTGCAGGAAGTAGATCGCCACACGGGGGAACAGCAGCGGCAGAATGCTTGCCACCGGCTGGAAGTGCGGCAGGATCAGCGCCAGCACACACCAGCCTGCCTGCACGAACAGGCGGATGTTGTAGCTGAGCTGTACGGCGGCACGCACCGCCTTGGGGTCGTCCTTCGCGGCGGCGTTCTGCACCGTCAGGCACAGAACCGCGAAATTGAGGATGGCTACCGCCGCGCCCACCAGCGCACCGGCCACCACCGTATAATTGAAAGGAACCAGGCCGGTTGCTCCGAGCACGGCGAACACCGCCAGCATGACGGCGGTGCAGATCAGCGTGCCCAGAGCAATATGTCCCAGTTCCTTTTTGGACGCGTCCTGAAATTTCATAGCAGATCTCCTCAGTGTTTGTTGAAGCCGGCGGGGCGCCCGGATTTATTTTTCTCGGCGCGCTTCATCATCATGCGTGCAAAGTTGCGGAAGGTTGCCGCCCCACATCCCAGCCCCACCACGAAACCGGGCACGTAGATCCAGCCGCCCACACCGGTATGCGCAGTCAGCCAGGAACAGCCCCACAGGCAGACCACCAGCGGCAGCAGCAGCGAAAGACCCAGCTGGGTCAGCCAGAGAACGTCCTCCAGCAGACGGTACCAACCTTTTGGCTCCATACAAGGCCCTCTTTCGTGCAAATTTGCGGCGCGGGCAAAAACGTCTGCGCCGCAGCAGGGAACTTTTATTTATTATAACGGATTTTCGCCGGGTTTTCAATGAAAAAACTAAGGATTTGGACGAAATGCAGGAAATGTCAGACCGGGAAAAAACAGCCGGGCACAGGGCAAATCCAAAAAAACCTTTGCCTGAGGCGCAGTTTGCGGTACAATAAGAACAAGAACCGGCAAAGGAGGCATTGCCTTGACAGTGCAACAGAATGTGCGCCTGGTGCTGGCGGCGGCGGCCGGCCTGCCGCCCCGGCCGGGTGAAGCGCGGATCATCGCCGTGGACGGACGCAGCGCCGCCGGAAAAACGACGCTGTCCGCCGCCCTGGCCGATGCGCTGGGCGCGGGGGTGGTGCACATGGACGATTTTTTCCTGCCCGCCGCGCTGCGCACGGCGGAACGCCTGGCCGAGCCGGGCGGCAACGTGCATTACGAGCGGTTTGCCGCCGAGGTGCTGCCCCGACTGCGCAGCACCGAAGCGTTCTGCTACCGGCGGTTTGACTGCAAAACAATGGCGCCCGGCGCCCGGGTTGCCGTTGCGGCGGGTGATTGGCGCATTGTGGAGGGCGCGTACAGCTGCCATCCGCGGTTCGGCGCATATATGGACCTGCGGTTGTTCGCCGACGTGGCGCCGGAAGAACAGCTGGCCCGCGTCCGGCAGCGGGGCGGCGAACAGGCGGAGCATGCTTTCCGTACCCGCTGGATCCCGCTGGAGGAAGCCTACCTGGCGGCCTGGCCCATCCGGGCGCAGGCGCAGCTGATCCTGGAATGACAAGCAAAAAGGAGCGTATACCATGTTGGAAGAACTCAAACGGCAGGTCTGCCGCGCAAATCTGCTTTTGCCCAAATACGGGCTGGTGGTGTTCACCTGGGGCAATGTGTCGGCGGTGGACCGGGCGCGGGGCGTGATGGTCATCAAGCCCTCCGGCGTGGAGTACGACGCCATGCGGCCCGGTGATATGGTGGTGGTGGACCTGGCCACCGGTGAGACGGTGGAGGGGGCGCTCAACCCTTCCAGCGACACCGAGACCCACCGGGTGCTGTACAACAGTTTCCCCGGGATCGGCGGCATCGTGCACACCCACAGCCGCTGGGCGGCCAGCTTTGCCCAGGCCGGGCGTGGGGTGCCGGTGATGGGGACCACCCAGGCGGATGACTTTTACGGCGAGGTGCCTTGCACCCGCCCCATGACCGATACGGAGATCCGCGGCGCCTACGAATATGAGACCGGCCGCGTGATCGCCGAGACCTTCCGCGACAAAGACCCCGCCGCGGTTCCCGGCTGCCTGGTGTACGGCCACGGGCCGTTTACCTGGGGCGCCGACCCGATGGAGGCGGTGCACAACGCCGTTGTGCTGGAGGAAGCCGCCTTTATGGATTTCCACGCGATGATGCTGTCACCGGACAAAGGCCCCATCAGCCAGGCGCTGCTGGACAAGCATTATCTGCGCAAGCACGGCGCCGACGCGTATTATGGGCAGCAGCATGTGGAAAAGTGAACAAAACAGAGCCCGCCCGGGGGATTCCCCGGGCGGGCTTGCGTTTTGCCGCGCAGGCAGACAAAAGCGCCGGATTTTGCTATAATACAAAAAAACGAACGTGCGGGAGGCGGTTTTTATGCGATTCGGGCCGGTGACGACCCAAGACAAAGCGGGGCGGGACGTGATCCTGCGAAGCGCACAAGCGGAGGATGCAAAGGCGCTGATCCGGTATCTGGCCGGCACGGCGGGGGAGACGCCCTACCTGCTGCGGGAACCGGAGGAAGTGACGCTTACGGCGGAGCAGGAGACGGCGTTCGTGCAGCGGATGCTGGACGCGGAGCGGGAACTGATGCTGGTCGCCATGGTGGACGGTGAGCTGGCAGGTACCTGTTCCCTGACGGGAAGCCCCTTCCTGCGCAGCCGCCACCGCTGTGAAGTATCCGTCGCGCTGTACCGGAAATTCTGCGGCGCGGGGATCGGGGAGCTGCTGATGCGCCAGATCCTGGCGCAGGCGGAACAGGCCGGTTATGAGCAGGCTGAACTGGAAGTGGTCGCCGGCAACCGCGGGGCGGTCGGCCTGTACAAAAAACTGGGCTTTGCGGAATATGGCCGTTTTCCCTGCCGCATGAAATACCGGGACGGAAGCTGCGCCGACGCGCTGTGGATGATGAAGCGGCTGTAACGGGGCCGGTCATTCGACAGGCAGAGCACTCGGCGTCTCGCGTGCTTCCCGCGCGAACTGGCGGGGCGTGATGTGGTACTCCGCCTTGAAAGAACGGTAGAAGTTGGTGTAGTCGCCGAAACCACAGTGTCGGTACACCTCGGTGGGCTGCACGCCGCTGGCCAGCAGTTGCTTGGCGATCAGCAGCCGCTTTTGCAGAATGTAACGGTGCACCGTCGCGCCTACCTGGGCGTCGAACTTGCGCAGCAGATGATATTTGCTGATAAAAAACCGGGCGGAAAGGTCATCCAGCGTCAGCGGCTCGTTGTAATGGACATTGATGTATTGCAGCACCGCGTCCACCACCCGGTCGGTGCTGCAGTCCTGGGCACGGGCGGGGGCGGCCACCGCCTGACGGTTCAGCTTGACCAGCAGCTGGATCAGCAGGCTTTTGGCCAGAAGATCGCTGCCGTAGGAAGTGTCGTTGCTCAGGGCGGAAAGCTGCTCCATCAGGCTGCGTACTTCCGCCTCGGCGCCGGGAGCCATCCGCAGCAGATTGGAATGCTCCGGCCGGCTGGAGTCAAAGCAGCGGGTCAGGCTGGTCTGCGTGCTGGAAAGCTGCTCCAGATAATTGCGGCCGATCCACAGCACCAGCCGTTCATAAGGGCCGTTGTCCGGGTTCACACGGGGCTGATGCAGCTCCAGCGGGCTGATGAGCAGCACGTCGCCGGGCGTCAGATGGTAGGTGCGGCTTTCCACCGTGTAACTGACTTCCCCGCTGATGAACAGGTAGATCTCGTAAAAGTCGTGATGGTGCAGCGCAACTTCGCCCAAATGCTCGTTGCGGTAGTGGTAAACCTCGAAATCGTTCTTCAGCATATGCTGCCGGGCGGTGAAGGAATGGATGTTTTGCGGCATAAAACAGGACTTCCTTCCTGGTTTTTGTTCTGATTCCCATTCTAGCGCAATTTTAGCAATGTTTCAAGCAATTTCGTCAATTTGCGTTGCAAAAAATATCGTGTATGCTAAAAGCACAGACAGCGAGGCCACGACCCCAACGCTGACTTGAAGATCAGATCAAAAACAGGCAAAACAAAGTAAGGAGAGATTCATTATGAAAATGAATGCTGCCACCCTGGCCGACAAAGCCGGCTGGGAATCCGTCAACG
>JBJEYG010000193.1:0-1610 GCA_051886555.1 Gemmiger sp. | reverse complement strand
CCCGCCTTCAAGATGCGTTTCTGGAACATCGGCGCCGAGGGTCAGGTGCTCATCGGCGGCCTGGCCACCGCCCTCATTATGGTATATATGGGCAACAGCCTGCCCGCGCCCGCACTGTTTGCCGCCATGTTTCTGGGCAGTGTGCTGGCCGGTGCCTTGTGGGGCTTTGTGCCCGCCTGGTTTAAGGCCCACTGGAACACCAATGAGACGCTGTTTACCCTGATGATGAACTATGTGGCTACCAGCATCGTCGCCTGCATGACCAACATCATGCGCGGCAAGGCTTCCAGCCTGGGTACCCTCAACAAGGCCACCAAGGCGGGCTGGTTCCCCATTCTCAACGGCCAGCGCTACACCATCAATATCATTGTGGTGGTGGTGCTTACCTTTGCCATGTACGCCTACCTGAAATATTCCAAGCAGGGATATGAGATTGCCGTTGTGGGCGAAAGCGAGAACACTGCCCGCTACGCCGGCATTAACGTGCGCAAGGTCACCATCCGCACCATGCTCATCTCCGGCGCCATCTGCGGTCTGTGCGGCATGCTCATCGTGGCCGGCCGTGACCAGACCATCTCCACCGCATCGGCGGGCGGCAACGGTTTTACCGCCATCATTGTGGCCTGGCTGGCCAAGTTCAATACTTTCTACATGGCGCTGATCTCCTTCCTGTTGGTCTTTCTGGAGCGCGGCGCGTCCGAGATTGCTTCCGCTTACAGCCTGAACGAGTATGCCGCCGATATCATCACCGGCATTATTCTGTTCTTCATTCTGGGCAGCGAGTTCTTTATCAACTACCGCCTTATCTGGCGCGGCAAACAGCATAAGGAGGGCAAGTGATATGAACAGCAGTCTTATCGCGTGGATCCAGAGCGCCATTCCCTTCGGTACCATTATCATGTTTGGCGCCATGGGGGAGATCCTCACCGAAAAATCCGGCAACCTGAACCTGGGCGTGCCCGGTATCATGTACCTGGGCGGCTTTGCAGGCTTTGCAAGCGCCTATTATTACGAAAATCTGGCCCAGAACCCCAGCGAGCTGGTCTGCGTGTTGCTGGCGCTGGGCTGTGCGCTGGCCGCTTCGGCGCTGGGCGGCCTGATTTACGCCTTCCTCACCATTACGCTGCGCGCCAACCAGAACGTTACCGGCCTTGCGCTCACCACTTTCGGCATGGGTGTGGCCAACTTCTTCGGCGTGTTCATCCTCAACGGTTCCAGCTACTCCGCCGCGCCGCTGGCCAACGCCGCCTTCTCCAAAAAGATCCCGGTGCTGTCCAGCTTGGGGGTGCTGGGGCAGACGGTATTCAACTACGGCTTTCTGGCCTATGCTGCCATTCTGCTGGCCGTGGCGCTGTTCTGGTTCCTCAACCGTACCCGCTCCGGGCTGAATCTGCGGGCGGTGGGCGAGAATCCGGCCACTGCCGATGCCGCCGGCATCAACGTGACCAAATACAAATACATTGCCACCTGCGTGGGCGCCGCCATCTGCGGTGTGGGCGGCCTGTACTATGTGCTGGATTATAACCACGGCATCTGGGCTACCACCGGCCAGATCGAGGCGCTGGGCTGGCTGGCCGTGGCGCTGGTCATCTTTACCACCTGGAAACCCC
>JBJEYG010000192.1:0-1611 GCA_051886555.1 Gemmiger sp. | reverse complement strand
GCTGGGCTGGCTGGCCGTGGCGCTGGTCATCTTTACCACCTGGAAACCCCTCAACGCCATCTGGGGTGCGTACCTGTTTGGTATGTTGTATTGGCTGTACATGTTCCTGCCCGGCCTGCTGGGGATCACCGTGCCCAGTTACATCACCGATCTGATCCAGATGGTGCCTTACGTGGTCACCATTGCGGTGCTGATTGCGGTGTCGCTGCGCAAAAAGAAGGAAAATCAACCCCCTGCAAGCCTGGGTCTGCCCTACTTCCGCGAGGAGCGCTGATCGCTGCTTTTTCCTCATTCGCAGGGTTCGCAGCCGGTTCGGCCGCCCAAAAAGCAGGGGCCTGCCGGCGGTGGCGCAGCATGAAAACAACCGGATCAATCGGGCCGGCAGCGGCTTTTGACCGGCCGCCTGCAAAAACCCCACCGACGCGCTCCGGCACAGAAAATCCTGCATTCAGCCAACGAAACGCCCCCTGCGCCGCATTGCGCAGGGGACGTTTTTGTGCTATACTGGCAGGCGGAAAAGGGGAAGGAAAGAAGGATTTTTATGAAACCGGAACGGTTATTTACCAACCGCCAGCTGGTGCGGCTTCTTTGGCCGCTGGTGGTGGAACAGTCGCTGGCCGTGCTGGTGGGCATGGCCGATACGGTCATGGTATCCAGCGTGGGAGAGGCAGCCATCAGCGGCGTTTCGCTGGTGGATATGATCAATGTTCTGATCTTCAATATTTTTGCGGCGCTGGCCACCGGCGGCGCGGTGGTCACCAGCCAGTTCCTGGGCGCCAAAAAACAGGAGGATGCCTCCCGCAGCGCCAGTCAGCTGGTCAGTCTCAGCGCCATTCTGGGCCTTGCGGTCATGGCGGCGTGCATGCTGTTTGCCCGGCCGCTGCTGCGGTTGCTGTTCGGCCAGATCGAGCCGGACGTTATGCAGGCGGCGTATACGTATTTCCTGATCACGGCGCTGTCCTACCCGTTTCTGGCGCTGTATAACGCCGGTGCGGCCATTTTCCGCTCTACCGGAAACAGCGCCGTCTCCATGAAGGTCAGCGTGCTGATGAACATCATCAACGTCTGCGGCAACGCGCTGTGCATCTACGGCCTTGGCATGGGGGTGGAAGGCGTGGCCCTGCCCACACTGCTGGCCCGCATGCTGGGGGCGGTGCTGATCCTGACGCTCAGCACCCATGAAAACAATGTGGCCCGTGTGCGCCTGGGCGCTGTGCTGCGCCTTCAGCCCGCCATGGTCAAAAATATTCTGTACATCGGCATTCCTTCCGCTATGGAAAACAGCTTGTTCCAGCTGGGCCGTGTGCTGGTGGTCAGCATGATCTCGCTGTTCGGTACGGTGCACATCTCCGCCAACGCGGTGGCCAACAACTTGGATGCACTGGGCGCACTGGTGGGGCAGGCCATGGGCCTTGCCATGATAACCGTGATCGGTCGTTGTGTGGGCGCACAGGATCTGGATCAGGCGGTGTATTATACCAAGAAACTGCTGCTGACCGACTATATCATCCAGGGAATTACCAACGCGGCGGTGCTGTTGGGAATGCCGTTCCTGCTCCGGCTGTACACCCTCTCGCCCGAAACCACCGAACTGGTGCGCGTTCTGGTGAC
>JBJEYG010000191.1:0-1613 GCA_051886555.1 Gemmiger sp. | reverse complement strand
TTTATGGTCACCTTAGTATTCCTCCGCAATATCTATTTCTTCCTGTTCCTGTGCCTGCAACTGCATAATGCGTGCATTGGCCTCTACCACCGCGGTAGGCTCCACAAAAATAGTCGCGCCGGTGGAGGATACGTCGTGGATGACACCGCTTACCTCGCCGCGGTACTCGGCGCGTACGGGAACCACATAGCGGCCGTTGCGCAAAGTTACAACCGCATCCTGCAAAAACTTGTTGGTGGTAGAGTTTTTGATGATATTATCCAGTTTGGTGCGGATGGAATCTTCCATCGCCCGAATTTTACGGCGCAATTCATGCAGGGTAACGCTGGCAGTGTCCGCCATCTGTTCCGGCGAAAGGATACACTCTCCAATCTACTTTTCCAGCATCGGCTGTGGAACCAGCGCGTAAAACAGATCATCGGTCGGCAACATATCATGGTCTGTCATTCCATACCACTGGCTCAAGCCGGAAAAGTTGCGCAGCGCTGCCGCCACCATCAGCAGTTCCCCCATCGAAAGAATGCCGCCTTTGGAAGCGTGGGCCACAATGCGCTTTACGTCGCTGACACTTCCGAAACGCGGGCTTCCGTTTTTGATGAGCAGTGAATTGATAGCATCTGTTTGAGCAAGAGCGTAACGTTCCTCTTCCACCGTTTCGCAGGGAGCCAAATTCTGCATCAGTTCTTTGGTCTCAGTGCAGGCGCAAAGCTGCACGGCGCGCTGAATAATTTTATCCAGTTCCAGTGTTTTATAATATACTTTTTCCATAGATTCCTCTTAAAACCAATCCGGCCTTTTGCTTGGGGCCAGCTGTTATTGCATAACATTTTTCAAAAAGGAAAGGCTTTTCAATTCATGATCCACATGGGCCAGCAGATACTCTTCGCTGACAATAGAGAGCCGTTTTTGACTCTGCGGGGACAGTGTAAAGGCAAACAGTTTTTTGTCTTCCGCCAAACAGATATGACGCACCGCATATAACGAGCCGGCGTCCAGATTGGGGCTGCGGTTTTCCTCCTTTGCGCAATCTGCGCAAAGGAGCTGGCCTTCGCGTTTGCCAAAGTAAAACGCACCGCCGTCATACTTGCCGCACTTTTTACAGGCCAGAATGTCTGGCATAAAACCGGCCAGCGTCATGGCACGCAACTCATAGATCGACTTGATCTGCCGCAAGTCCTTTTTGTTTTCGCTGATCATGTACAGGCAGTTGAGCAGCAATTTCAGCTGACCTTCCGCTTCCGGAGGTGCCGGCGAAAGTGCCTGAGTGATCTCGGACAGATACATAGCCAGGGACATTCCCTCCACACTGGAGGAAAGCCCGTGGAAGACATTTTTTACCTGTGCGTCATCCACAAAACTGGTGGCGCGCCCGGTGCGGAGCGTAAACTCCGAATAGCAAAAAAGCCCGCAGGCGCTGAACAGTCTGTTCTTCAGCCGCAGGCTCCCCTTTGCCGAAGCCGACACCAGCCCCAGATCAGGTGTAAGAATCGTTAAAATTTGATCCGCTTCCCCCACCTTGATCTGCCGCAGGACCAGCCCCGTGGTCGCTGTTTGCATCGTTGTCCCCTTTGGTGTTTTTATTTCTTTGCTGCGTCGATTTATAGCCGAGGTAA
>JBJEYG010000190.1:0-1627 GCA_051886555.1 Gemmiger sp. | reverse complement strand
CGGCCAAGTTCGGGAAATCCCTCGAATTCATGGCGGGGATAGTTTCGCTTTTTGCTGACGAAATAGATGTAAACCATCATGCAGAGGGCGAGCACCAGACCCGGCAGGATACCGCCGATCAACAGCTTGCCGACCGAAACACCGGCGGCAACCGCATAAACGACAACCGGAATGCTGGGCGGAATGATGGGGCCGATGATGGACGACGCGCCGGTGACCGCTACGCTGAATTCATCGTCATAGCCGTCGTCGCGCATGGCTTTGACTTCAATCGCACCCAGACCGCCGGCATCCGCGACAGCGGCGCCGGACATGCCGGCAAAAATAACGGATGCCAGCACGTTGGCATGGCCCAGACCGCCCGGAATCCAACCGACAGCCTTCTTGCAGAAGCCGAAAATCTGCTCGGTGACGCCGCCATTGTTCATGATGTTGCCGGCCAGAATAAAGAAGGCGAGCGCCATCAGTGTAAAAGAGCTGGGCCCCGCGATGGTGCGGGTCAGAACCATGTTGATGCTTTCACCGTAGGCAGTGCAGTAGAGAACGGCACTGCACATCATACAGAACGCCACCGGCATTCCCATTAACAGGAACAGGAAAAACAGACCAAACAGCAATACCATAGCAGAATCCCTCCCTCAATTTGATTCGGCGCTTTCCTGCGCCAGATCCGGGCGGACTGCGGTCACAATGGTACGCACAGCGTCAACCAGTATGTACAGGATCGCCAGAATAAAGCCCGCATAAATGATGTAGTTGAAAACCGAATAATTCAACCAGCGCAGGGTGGTGAGATAGGCGTTTTTGCTCTTGATGTATTTTGGCATCGTCTCGCAGAATTTGTACAGGCAGTAGATCATCACGCCGTCGCAAAGCAGGTCGCATACAACGCGCGCCGGTTTGGGAAGCCTGTCATGCAGGATCAGCACGCGCGTGTGCGCTTTGTAATGAAAACAATATCCGATCCCGGCAAAGGCAAGCGCACCCTGCATGACGGTGGTAAGCTCTTCGCTCCACATCAGTGGATCGTTGAGAACATAGCGGCGAATCACCGCAACAAACATTACAATCGCCATAAAGGCCAGAACGGCGCAGAAAAAGACGCTTTGAATTTTGGCCAGCACGGCTTCAAACTTGTTGAATTTCTGGATCATAACAGGGCCCTCTCTTCTCTGTTGTCTGTGCACCGGATCGAAAATCGGGGCGTGCCGCCCGCAAAGCACTGCGCGCAACGCGCCCCGTCAGATCTTGATTACGGTTTCTGCCTTTGCAGGAAGGATCAGGCAAGCGCCTTGATCGCGTCGGCAACACCGGCGCCCCAGGTATCCTCATATTCGGGATAAGCGGAAGCGCAGGCGGCCTTGAAGCCTTCCAGATCAGGCTCGACGATCTCCAGATAATTGCCCAGCTCATCAATGGACTTCTGCTCCTGATCGAAAGCAACCTCGTTGTGCTCGGCAGCAGCGTCAATGGCAGCCTTGCGGATGGCCTCCATCTGGGTATCGCTCAGGTTGGCTTCGCTGGCAACGCTCATGTAGAAGGTCAGCATCTGATACTGGTGGGCAGTCAGATTGAGGTATTTCTGCACTTCGTAGAACTTCATGCTCAGGATGGAAGCGGCCGGATT
>JBJEYG010000189.1:0-1631 GCA_051886555.1 Gemmiger sp. | reverse complement strand
CATCCCACGCGCCTGGAGTTGTGTACCCATTCCGCCGTCCAGAATAATATAGCGTTCCCCGGCAAAAATTTCACTTTTGTGCACAGGTGGTCCCTCTCTTTCGATACTCACATTTATCCCGCAGCAAACAATGGCCGCACCCCGCCAGTTTACCGCTAACGGGATGATCTGCAACGCCCAGAATTGCCGTTACGCTTTTGCGGGGCGTAAGAAGATTTTCCGGTGTGACCGCAACGCCGATCCCGCGTACCGTATCCAGTACGGCGCACACTTCCTGCTGCATGGAAAGCGGACAATCCCCGTAACCCGGCGAATAACGTCCGGTGCAGAACTTTCCCATCGGCTGAATCTGCATGCGAATTGTATTTTCCATCTGTTCGCACAGATCGTCCATCCAGGCGGAAGCCAAAGCATCCGCCGCTGCCCCTACCGCAATATCAGACAGACAAAGCTGACGCAGCGTTTTATCCGCCCCGCTGCCCAACGTCACCGCCATCAGTACCATACTGTCACATCCGGCAAGATGTCCGACCAGGTCATTGCCCGCCTCATCCATTGGAAGCGCTGTCAGAGGTAGCAGCCGCCAAAGGCCTCGTGGGGTGCAGACAGATCTCAGTGCCTGTTCCGCTCTGCATAGCAGTGCGCGTGTGTTTTTGTCTTCTGCCTTTCGCTCACCGAGGTATCGTGCAGCCTCGTCATAATCCGTATTTTGCGGCAGTCGCAGCTCCATGAACAAAAATCCTTTCCGTCTTACAGAAGATCCCGGATCCCTGCATAGACCTGTTCGGCCACTGCGGGATCATTCATGGCATACAGATGCACGCCGTCAGCGCCGCCTTCGATCAGGTCGCGCAGCTGCCGGACGGCATAATCCACACCTGCCTGATAGAGTGACTCAGGGTCATCCTGCCAGCGGGAGATCATCCGGGTAAACTCCGAAGGAAGACTGGCACTGGAAAGTGCCACTGTGCGCTCAATTTGGCTGCGTTTGACGATGGGCATTACCCCGGCGGATACGGGCAAAGTAATACCCTCTTTTCGCGCCACATTCAAAAAACGATAGAACTTGCCGTTGTCAAAAAAAAGCTGTGTGATCAGATGCGTCACGCCCGCTTCCTGCTTATAACGCAGGTTCTGCACATCCTGACGCAGGCCGTCGCTCTCAGGATGGCATTCAGGGTAGCAAGCACCCGCCAGATCAAAACCGGGCTTGCGTGCATGTACATAGGCTGCCAGATCGCTCGCGTGGCGGAAATCCGGGCTTTCGGGGCGAAGCGGCGTTTTGTCGCCGCGCAGCGCCAGTATGTCGCAAACCCCCGCCTGTTCCAGCTCGTCCAATTCCCGCTCTGCTTTCTGTGTGTTGTTGCCCATGCAAATCAGATGGGCAACCGGCGTAACCCCAAGTTCATTTTTCAGGTAAGAAGCAACCTTGACCGTCGAAACGCCGCCCGCAGAACCGCCTGCGCCATATGTCACGCTCACAAAGCCTGGATTGAGTGCTTGCATTTTCTGCAAGGTTTGTTTCATCCTGTCAAAATTCACCGTCTGTTTGGGCGGGAAACACTCAATGGAGAAAACACATTTTTTCTGTTCGTACAGTTTTGAAATTCCCATTTCTTTTCCCCCTTCTT
>JBJEYG010000188.1:0-1633 GCA_051886555.1 Gemmiger sp. | reverse complement strand
AGGCAGAACAGTCCGCACAGGTAGGCGGGTGCCAGGAGCAGGCTCTGGTGATCGCCCATCGACTGGGTGCGGGTGAACAGCGCCATAGCCGCCAGCGAAGAGAGCGCCGCCGCAAGCACCGGCAGGCGCAACGAACGATTGGCAAGGCCAAGGCAAAGCCCGGCTGCGGCAAGCACAAGAAAGATCCAGCCCTGTTTGGCGAGCTGATCGGCACAGTTGACGGTGAAGCCGCCGCCGTAATAAGCGCCGTAAATATCGGTGTAATCGGTGGTCAGAATGGTACGGAAGGTAGGAAAAAGCGGCACCACAATGCAAACCACCGACGGCAGGCCGAACTTGAGCAGGTTTGCCAACGTGTGGCCGAAGCAGCCGCGTCTCGCCGCCCCCGCCAATGTCACCAACGCGTAGATCACATAGTAGGCCAGTACCCAGTACATATACCAGCGCCGTGTGAGAACGAGCGCAAAGGTGGCAGCAAACAGGCAGGCCAGCCGGTCGAAAGGCAGTGATTCAAAGCGGAAGTCCGCTGTCAGCAGCAGGATCACCGCCGCGAACACCAGACCAAAGGCATCTGGCATACCGTGGGTGGCGGGTATCAGGAACATGGGCCACAGCACCATCGACAGCATGCACAGCAGATAAAAGGCTCCGTCCCGCGCGGCGCCGCCCCAGCGCTTACGTACAGCGCGGGCAGCCATCAGCCCGGCAAACCAGGCAGGCACAAAGCAAATCAGCGCGTAACACAGCATAAAGGCGTTGATGCTGCGGTTGGTGAACAGATACGGCACGCTGATGAACAGGTTTACGAACATTTTGTAGTCCGCACCGATCAGGTTGTCAGCCAACACACGCACCCCGTAAAAGCCGTTGGTGGCAAAGCTGCCAAGCAGCAACTCCTGCTTGGCATAATAATTGACTCCGTCATCGTGGTAAACAGTCTGGCGATAAAGCACCAGCCCGGCGATGACAGCCAGCCCCACAACAGCCCCCACCGCAAACGCCCGGACAAAAGATTTGTCCTCCCGCAGGCGTTCCCCGGGAAATGCCAGCCGCCAGGTCTGGCGCAGCAGCAGCGCAAGTGCACCGGTGCACAGCGCCCACAGCAGCACAACCAGCAGCAGCCCGCCGTAAGCGGTGATGACACCGCCCGCCAGAATGGCCACCAGCAGCGCTGCCCCACCGAACAGCAGACGCAGCGGAAGGTCACACCCGGTATACCAGGCGCGGATGCGTTGCAGCATTGTTTGCAACATAGCTTCTCCTTCTTGTAAAAAAGAAAACGGGCCGCGGGAATTACGCCCGCGGCCCTTCGATTACTTTTTGTCCTGGTCAATGCGGCTGGCCGCATCGCTCAGGTTTTGCGCCACCACACGGCGGTTGCCGGCAGAACTGCGCAACCGCACGGGCACCGCTTTGCGCTTGGGCCGGAACTGCTGCCCGCTCATAGGCTGTGCCTGGGGCTGCTCCTCTGTGGGGGACGGCACGGGCACAGTTTTTGGCTGGGGCGGCTGGGGCGCCGGCTTAGGCGCCACAGGGGGAACCGGCCCGGCCGGAGGCGGCTTGGGCACGCTGGTTTCCGGCGTACCGTTCACGAACTCCTTAAATCCGGCGTCCAGTTCCTGCAAATCGGCCG
>JBJEYG010000187.1:0-1633 GCA_051886555.1 Gemmiger sp. | reverse complement strand
GTAACTGTTTTTGACTTTTTTGCTCAGTTTTCAGGAGTCGCCCCCGCTGTGTCCTCCAGAAGGCAAACGTTTGCTTCAAAACACTTTTTATCGTCCTTCGCGCCGTAAAAATACCAGCAGTTTTCATCAATCCGGGCGCGGAACAGCTCAAAGCTTTCCCCCATCGGCACTTCCTTGTGGTAGAAAATCAGCAGATCGCTCACAATTTTATGCTCCATTTCCTCCAAAGGCAGCGCGTCGCAAACGATGTCTGCATAACGGGTGTTGTTCAAATGGCCGTTCATATCGCAACGGGAATAGGTCGCACAGCATTGTCCCAGACTTTCGCTTTCCGCCGCCTTCATCATTTTCATGGTCAATTCGCGGTCAACCCGCTCGGCCCAAGGGCCACAGACCTCCGGCGGATGCTTGCGCAAAATCACGCGGCGGTCGGTATCGATCAGCACCCAGCGGCTGTCCACCAGCGCAGCTTCCTTCCCTTCTTCATCCAGAACCTGCGTAATGCGCTTGTTTACCGCCCGCTTGAGCGATTCCGGCATGGTCAGAAACGTCAGGTGTTCGTCCACTTTGGGCACCCGCTCAAAATGCACGGCCAGTTTTGCCAGCACATAAGCGGTGTGCGTTTTTTGATACACCTCATCGGTGATGCCATATTGTATGCACTGGTCAGTGGCAACCTGCTGTGCAAACCGCAGAATTCCTCCGGGCTGAATGTTACCCCGGGAATCCCCCTCGTGCCGGTACACCACAAATGTATCGGCATACTCATATGGCTGAAGCTGCATTGCTTGTACCTCCGTCTTCTTTTCTTCTAAATCCACAGTATAACACAAAACGGCGGACTTTGCAGTCCGCCGCCGCTCAAGATGGTACAAAAATCAATAACTGTCTCGCATATTTCTGCGCATCTTGCGCCAGATGTTGAAGCCAGCCAGGAGTATTGCTACGATCAGGAACACGACCACCAGCCAACCGCTGCCGCTTTCATCATAGCTTTTCATCTCACTCCATCCGGCGTCCATTCGAGCATTTACTTCGTCGTCCAGCGTGGTAAAGACTTCCGCCTTTTCCAGCACACTTTCGTCAGGGTAGGCAATCTCGCTGAATTTCAGTTCGTCATCCAACCGCTCCCACACCTCAGTGATGGGTGTGGAATAGCCGATATACTCGCAATTGGCCAGTCCAACGTCAGGTTCACACATAAAGTTGATGAACATTTCGGCCGCTTCTTTGTGGCGGCAATCCACAGGAATGCACATGCTATCCACAAAGAAGTTTACGCCTTCCTCCGGGAACACGAAAGCCAGATCCGGATTATCCTCGATCATCGTGATTGCGTCGCCCGCATAGTAAGGTGCCAGTGCAGCTTCGCCGCCCTCCATCTTATCAAAAATCTCATCCATGACATAAGCCTGGACAACGCTCTTCTGGCTTTTCAGTTCGGCAATGATTCGATCCACATCCTCCGCCGACCGGGGATTCAGCGACATTCCCAGCTTCTTGGCCGCAATCGCGCAAGCGTCGCGGGAGTTATTGAACATCAGTACATTCCCGGCATACTGCACATCCCATAACGCCGACCAGCTTGTGGGCGGTTCTTCCACCATGGTAGTGTTGTACACCAAACCGGTAG
>JBJEYG010000186.1:0-1653 GCA_051886555.1 Gemmiger sp. | reverse complement strand
ACTTTTGTCGCCAATATTGCTTGCGAAAAACCGGGAGAAACGACACAAGCGGAGAACTGATTTCATAAATTTGCATGAGTTGCGGGATTGTGCTATAATTCTAACGTGTGTATGGATACTGTTGGGGAGGTGCGCAATGCAGCAATTGTGCTATGAGGTTTCTCCGCAGCAACAGGGACGCAAACTTGGCTATTTTCTGCGGGAACAGGGTATAACCGCTGGTACCATCAAAGCAGTAAAATACCGCGGCGGCGGATTTTTCGCCGACGGCGTCCCCGTACATACCGATTACGTTGTACACGCCGGCGAGCATGTTACTTTTTCGTTGCCGCCGGAAAAATCTACTGTCGTTCAGCCACAGGAGATTCCTTTGGAGATCCTTTATGAGGATGCGTACGCCGCAGTGGTGGACAAGCCTGCGGGTTTGGCGGTACATCCAACGCTCAACTATCCGGATTCCACACTCGCCAACGGCTGGGTATTTCGTATGCGCCAGCGGGGAGAAGGAGAAGTGTTTCGCCCGGTCAACCGACTGGACAAGAACACCAGCGGCTTGGTGCTTTGCGCCAAAAGCGCTTTTGCTGCCGCCGCGCTTTCAGGTTGCGCAGAAAAGGAGTACCTTGCGTTGGCGCAGGGAACGCTTCCGGCTGAAGAAGGCCGGATTGATGCGCCCATCGCCCGCCGTAGCGATTCCATTATCGGGCGTTGCGTTAGCCCAGACGGGAAACCCAGTGTGACATTGTATCGTGTGCTGGCCAGCGATGGCCGGCTTTCTCTGGTGGCATGCCGGCTTCTGACCGGACGCACCCACCAGATTCGCGTGCATCTGTCCTGGTTGGGTAATCCACTGGCAGGGGATACCCTGTACGGCGGCAGCGACAGGGAAATCGCACGCCATGCGCTCCATTGCGTTTCCATGCGATTTTCCCAACCGGTAACCGGGCAAACGGTCCTGGTGCATAGCTCTATGCCGCAGGACATGCTTTTGTGCTGTGAGCATCATTTTGGACCGATCGACCAGTTGCTTGACCAATAGAACGACGATGTCCGACTTCGGCATCATTGCCGGAAAGGAGACGAAAATTTGAATCCTATCGATACGCAGCAGGAACATAAGGCTGCATCCTCAAATGACCAGGAGACCCGCTCGGCAGGGCGCGGCGGTTTTGGCCTTTGGCTGGACCGCATCCGCTGCCGCCGTACCGTGGTCAAATGGCAGAGACAGCAAAAAAAACAACAGCGCCGCCATCGGACAAGCAAGCGCTTGAAACAGGTACCGTACGCAGCCTTTATTGGCAACGCACTGTACATGATTGGCTTTTGGACGGAATATTGCAGTGTATGCATTTTCCGTAAAATCCGGAAGATTTGCCGGGCCATTCTGTCCCATGCCGCAGAACTGCTTCTGACGATTCTGCGTCCGCTTCTCATCGGTTTGATCACGCTGTGCGAGGATCTGGCAGCACCTTTTATACGCATCGCTTCCGGTGTCCGTCATATCCGTGAGTTGCAGCAGGCGTTCCCTGAGGAGGATGCACAAGGTCTGCGCAAGGAACGGATCCGGTATGTTACAAGGGGCGCAAAAAAGTATTTTCCTTTGGTTCTCAATATTATCGGGTATATTGTGCCTGCGTTGGCCGCTGTAGTTCTGGT
>JBJEYG010000185.1:0-7496 GCA_051886555.1 Gemmiger sp. | reverse complement strand
TATCCGGAACCCGGGCAGCTGTGCCGACGCCGCGTACCCGACCTCACGGCTGTTGAATTGACCCATCAGGCGTTGACCGCGGCGCTGCAGGGCCGCGCAGACAGCTTTTTTGTGGACGCTACCTGCGGCAACGGCCACGACACGCTGTTTTTGTGCCGCCTGGCAGGGCCGGGCGGCCGGGTGCTGGGGCTGGATGTACAGCCGCAGGCGGTGGAAGCCACCAACGCATTGCTGGCGCGCAGCGGTATGGCGGAGGTGGGCCAGGCGGTCTGCGCCGACCATCGCGACCTGCTGCGCTACGCCCCGCCCGGCACGGCGGACTGTGTGCTGTTCAACTTCGGATGGCTGCCGGGCGCCGGCCATGAGGTATATTCCACCGCCGAAAGTACCCTGCCCGCCTTGCAGGCGGCACTGGACGCCCTGAAGCCAGGCGGCGTGCTGGCGGCGGTGCTGTACAGCGGCAAGGTGATCGGCGACGGGGAAAAGCAGGCGGCGCTGGCCTTTTTCCGCAATCTGCCGTTGACGCGGTACACCGTGCTGGTGTGCGAATTCGCCAACTGGGCCGCCACCGCGCCGCTGCCCTGCCTGGTTTTGAAAAAGCCCGCCCCGCCGCGGGAATAAGCAGCCCCGCCGCCGGATTTTTTTCTTGCCAAAGCGTGCCGGATATTATAAAATAGGTGCTGTATGTATGAAATTTGAGCTTGGAGTAGAGAAGTATGCCTAGTTTGCAGGAAGAAATCAACAGCCGGCGCACGTTTGCGATCATTTCGCACCCCGACGCCGGTAAAACTACCCTGACCGAAAAGCTGCTGCTGTACGGGGGCGCGATTCAGACCGCCGGTTCCGTCAAGGGCAAGCAGAGCGCCAAGCACGCGGTGTCCGACTGGATGGACATTGAAAAGCAGCGCGGCATCTCGGTGACTTCGTCGGTTTTGCAGTTCAACTACGACGGCAAGTGCATCAATATTCTGGACACCCCCGGCCACCAGGACTTTTCGGAGGATACCTACCGCACGCTGATGGCCGCCGACTCGGCCGTTATGGTCATTGACGCGGCAAAGGGCGTGGAGGCGCAGACCATCAAACTGTTCAAAGTCTGCACTCTGCGGCACATTCCCATTTTTACCTTCATCAACAAAATGGACCGGGAAGCCCGCGATCCCTTTGAGCTGATGGAGAACATCGAGAGCATTCTGGGCATCAAAACCTACCCGATGAACTGGCCCATCGGCTGCGGCAAGGGTTTCAAAGGTGTGTTTGACCGCAACGCCCGCCGCGTGCTGGCATTTGAGAGTGACGGCCGCGCCAACGGCGTCAAGATGGTGGATGAGATCGAGGCCGAACTGGGCGATCCGGCGCTGGATGAATTGATCGGGGCCGAAAACCATCAGAAACTGGCGGAGGACATCGAACTGCTGGACGGCGCCGCCGAGGAATTTGACCTGGCCGCCGTACATCGCGGCGAACTCAGCCCGGTGTTCTTCGGTTCGGCGCTGACCAACTTCGGCGTGGAACCGTTTTTGAAGGAGTTTCTGCGCCTGACCCCCACACCGCTGCCCCGCGTGGATTCGCTCACCGGCGAAGCGGTGGAACCGGCGGGGCCGGAGTTTTCCGGTTTTGTGTTCAAGATCCAGGCCAACATGAACAAAAACCACCGCGACCGTATCGCATTCCTGCGCATCTGTTCGGGCAAGTTTGAGCGCGGCATGGAAGCTTATCACGTGCAGGAGGGCAAGAACATCAAGCTTGCCACCGGCACCAGTCTGATGGCCGACGACCGCGCCATTGTCAGCGAGGCTTACGCGGGCGATATTATCGGTCTGTTTGATCCGGGTGTGTTCTCCATCGGCGACACGCTGTGCACCGGCAAGCGCCATGTGCAGTTTGCGGGCATCCCCACGTTCGCGCCGGAGCATTTCGCCCGCGTCACTCAGGTGGATACCATGAAACGCAAGCAGTTCGTCAAAGGGATGGAGCAGATCGCCCAGGAGGGCGCCATCCAGATTTTTCGCGATCTGAACTCCGGCATGGAGGAAGTCGTCGTGGGTGTTGTGGGTGTTTTGCAGCTGGAAGTGCTGGAATACCGCCTGAAAAACGAGTACAATGTGGACATCCGCATGCAGTCGCTGCCCTATGAGTATATTCGCTGGATCCTGAACGACCCGGAACAGCTGGATCCCAAGACATTGGACCTGACCAGCGACACCCGCGCCATTGAGGATCTCAAGGGCAACCACCTGCTGCTGTTCGCCTCGCCCTGGAGCATCCACTGGGCCGAGGAACACAACGAAGGTTTGAAGCTGAGCGAATTCGGCAACCTGACCTTCTGATTTTTCCGCCCGGAAAGCGGCCGCCGGCCCTCCCCGGGCGTTCTTTGTTGTAGACTTTTCATGGGTATGGTATAATCTATCTAATTGAACTCAAAATGTCCGCGGGATTTTGGTAAAATTTCCCGTTTTGGAATGGAAAGGGGGTTCCTACTATGGCAATGCTTTCCCTGGCCGAGCGGGCCTATCTGCGCCGCCGGCTGGATGTGGTGCGCCACATCACGCTGGACCCCGGCGGGCCGGGTGTGGTCCGCATCCATCTGGTGCCCTGCAAACATACGGTGCGCAAGCAGCCTTTCGCCGCCATCCTCAACGGGCAGTACATCCTGCCGCTGAGCGTTTCCTGGTCCATTCTTCTGGCCAACTTTATGGATGTTCTGCAGCCCTTTGAAGGCAAGGAGATCGAGCAGAGCCAGTGGAACGGACTGGTGGAACTGGCCGTGGCCGCCACCCGCAAAGTATACCGCACTGTGCCGGAAGAACAGCTGCGGGTGGAGCTTTCGCTGATGCTGGAATGTTTTCAGGCAGTCGCCTGCGGCCGGCAGCCGCCGGTACCGCTGGGGCAGATGGAACTGGGCGATTATGCGCCCTACATGCAGGCGCCCCACCGCATGGATCTGATGGTCAGCTCGATGGTGAAGGACGGCAGCTGGCACTGCAACCAGAAATGCCTGCACTGCTATGCCGCCGACCAGCCGCTGGCCGAGCGGCCGGAACTGGACGCCGATCAATGGCTGGCTGTGATCGAAAAGTGCCGGGCTGCGGGCATTCCGCAGCTGACCTTTACCGGCGGCGAACCCACACTGCGCAATGATCTGGTGCGGCTGGTGAGCGCCGCTCAGTGGTTTGTGACCAGGCTGAACACCAACGGCCGTCTGCTGACGCCGCCGTTGTGCCGTGATCTGTACAATGCCAGCCTGGATGCCGTACAGGTGACTCTGTACGCCGCCGATGCCGCCACCCACAACGAGCTGGTGGGTGCGCCCGGATTTGAGGACACCGTCAGCGGCATCAAAAACGCGGTGGCGGCCGGGCTGAACGTGAGCATCAACACACCGCTGTGCAGTCTGAACCCCCACTATAAGGAAACTCTGGAGCTGGCACACAGTCTGGGCGTGCGGTATGCCACCTGCAGCGGGCTGATTCCCGCCGGCGGGGCGGTCACCGGCGCCAGCCGTGCCACCCGCCTGAGCCGCGAAGGGTTGGTGGGCGTTCTGGCACCTGCCGCCGAGTACGCCGCCGCCAACGGAATGGAGCTGAACTTTACCAGTCCCGGTTGGCTGGACGCCTCCGACCTGACCGCCCTTGGCCTCACCCAGGTACCCAGCTGCGGGGCATGCCTGTCCAACATGGCTGTCGCGCCGGACGGCACTGTGCTGCCCTGCCAGAGCTGGCTTTCGGGGCCGGGACTGGGCAATATTCTGCACACGTCCTGGAACCGCATCTGGGAACATCCCGAATGCCGGCGCATCCGGCGCAAAAGCGCCAAAATGGAGCATCTTTGCCAGCTCAGTCATGAGAGCGGCTGTTTTTGGGGGTGTGGCGAATGAGACAACGCGTTTTGCGGGCGCTGCGTCTGGCGGCGCTGGCGGCCTGCCTGGCCGCCGTGCTGGCGGTGCCCGCCTTCGCCGGCGGCTATGCCGAACCCGGTGATTACGACGAGATCGAAAGCTATACCGTCACGGTAAACCCCCGCCCCAACGGCAGCGCCGACATCACCTACGACATTCAGTGGCAGGTGGTGGGCGGCAGCGCGAACGATTACCTGAGCTGGGTCAAAATCGGTCTGGCCAATGAATATGTGGATGAACTGACCGTCCTGACGCCCGATACCATTGCCGGGGTGGAATGTATCAACGACGGCGGCAGCTATGCACGGGTGGATTTCCGCGACCGGTACTACGCGCCCGACGCAGCGGCTGCAAAAGGCGCGGAAAGCAGCGTCCATTTCGCCTTTTCGGTGCATCAAAGTCACCTGTTCACTCTGAACGACGACGGCACTGCCGATTTTGTTTTCACTCCCGGCTGGTTCGACGATATTGTGATCGACCAGATGACGGTGCGCTGGAAAAGCTGTGAAGGCATAACGGCCGACAATACCGGCACCGCAGGCGAATACCTGGAATGGCGGTATGGCCCGCTGGGCCACGGCGAAATCGCAACGGTGCATGTGACTGTACCCGAGGCGGTGGCCTCGCTGTATGACGCCGAACTGACGGTGACGGCAGCCGCCGGCGAGGATGGCGGGTTTGAAATCTATCTGCTGATCCTGTTTGTGGTGATCGCGTTCCTGGTGCTGGCGGCAATGCTGCGGCCCGCCCGGTGGGACAACGGCCTGGGCGATGACGATTACGTATACTATTCCGACGGCGTGCATGTGGTACACCTGCTGCCCCACCAGCCGCCGCCGGCCGGCTACCACATGGTGGCCAGGCCCGCTGGCTTCAAGGCGGGGGGCGGCTCCACCCGCGGGGGCGGCGCTTCGCGCAATTCCGGCAACCACACCGGCTGCGCCTGCGCCTGTGCCTGCGCGTCCAGCTGTGCGTGTGCCTGCGCCTGTGCGGGCGGTGGACGCGCGGGATGCAGCGCCAAAAACTTTTACCGAATTCAATTGAATTTCCACACGGACAAGGAGGAATGACCCCATGGGCCTGGAGGATCAATACGACGCCTGGGTCAGGAGCGTCATGGGCAGCTCCCGCCACGGCGGAAAAGCGGAAGCGGACGCCGCTGCCAAAAGCATGCAGGAGATGCAGGCCGCGCTGGACAGTATGACCCAAAATCACCGCAAGGCAGCCAAAGCCGCCGACGCGGTGCAGCGGGCAAACGACGCCACGGCCGAAAATGTGCGCCGCATGAGCAGCGAGCTGACCAACACCCTGCGTCAGGACGGTCTGCTGGGCGGTAAAACCGCGCAGCAGACCCCCGCCCCCGCAGCGAAACCCGTCAAGGCGGATTTTTCCGGTGTGGGCGATAAAATCCGCAAGCAGGTGCTGGGGCAGGACGCCTTTGTGGACTCGCTGGTCAAAGCGTTCCGGCGCCCCTTTGTGATGGGCACGGCGGACGATGCCCGAA
Source organism: Gemmiger sp. (assembly GCA_051886555.1). GTDB lineage: Bacteria > Bacillota > Clostridia > Oscillospirales > Ruminococcaceae > Gemmiger. The sequence goes on along the minus strand of JBJEYG010000185.1, from coordinate 2,094 downwards.
AAGCCAAAAATGTTCTGCTGGTATGCGGCCCTTCGGGGACGGGGCGCCATTTTACGCTGCGCTGCCTGGTGGACGAACTGGCCGGGCGGGGCGTGCTGCGCTCAGCCGCCATTGAAACAATGGACCTGGCGCTGTACCCCGGCCCAGCCCAGGAGAAGCTGTTTTTGCAGGATCTGTACGCCGCATTGCAGTCGGACGCCGAGGTGATCGCTTTCGACCATTATGAAAGCTGCGCCCCTGCCTACCGCACCATGCTGGCAAAGCTATGCACCGAGGGCAGCCTGGCGCTGTCCAACCGGTACGTGCTTCAACGGGGCATCCTGGTGGATGTGGGCACCGCACTGGCGCCCGGTGCGGTGGGCGAATTCAGCGCGGCAGGCAAATACTTTGTGTTTTTCTCGCAAAAAGGTGAGGACGCTTTGGCCGAAGCTTTTGGCGCCCGGTTTGTGGACGCATTGTCCGGCGATGTGTGCCGCACGCAGTCCTTTACGCCCGAATCGCTGGCAGCCATTGCCGGGCGGGAACTGAACGTGCTGGCCCAGAAGGTCAAATCGCAGTGCGGGCTGACCCTCTCGATGGAAGCGCAGGTTCGGGATCTGTTGGCTGCACAGTACGGCAAGGCGGGCGGTATGGATGCGGTGCGCGGCTGCACCGACGCCATCTACCGCGCCTTTGTGGAGTATGTGCTGGACAGCGCCGACCCCATCGCCCCCGGCGCCAAAGCGGCGCTGACCGTGCGGGATGGACGCTTTTGGGCAGCCATTGACGGCGGCGAACCGTTTGACCTGCTGAATCTGCTGCCCCGCCAGTACCGCGGCGACGTGCAGGCGGTGGAAGCGGAACTGGACGCCATCGTCGGACTGAGCGAAGTGAAAAATTATGTGCGCGCACTGGCCCAGAACGTACAGACCCAGCAGCGCCGCAAGGCGGAAGGGCTGAAGGTCGCCTCGCTGAACATGCACATGATCTTTACCGGCAACCCCGGCACCGGCAAGACCACCATTGCGCGCATTGTGTCCAAGTATCTGAAAGCCATCGGTGCGCTGACCGGCGGCCAGCTGGTGGAAGTGACCCGTGCCGACCTGGTGGGCCGGTATGTGGGCCACACCGCCCCGCTGGTCAACTCCGTGATTGAGAGCGCACTGGGCGGCGTACTGTTCATTGACGAGGCATACAGCCTGTACCGCGGGCAGGATGACAGCTTTGGTCTGGAAGCCATTGACACGCTGGTGAAGGGCATTGAGGACCACCGGGACGAGCTGGTGGTGATCCTGGCCGGTTACACCGACGAGATGGCCACCTTCCTGACCGCCAACAGCGGCCTGGCCAGCCGGTTTCCCAATCAGATCGAGTTTCCCGACTACACCCCCGACGAGCTTTGGGCTATCAGCCAAAGCATCGCCAAAAGCAAGGGTTATGTGCTGGATGATGGCTGCAAGCTGCCGCTGACCACCTGGTTTGCCCGCAGGCAGGCGGAAGATGCCGCCGCCAACGGGAACGGCCGCATGGCGCGCAACGCGCTGGAAAAAGCGATCCTGAACCAGTCCAAACGGCTGGTGGCCGACCCGGATGCCAACCTGGAACTGCTGCTGCCGGGCGACTTTGATTTGGACGAATAAGTGTATCGGGTCTCCGCCGGTTTTGGGCGGAGACCGTTTTTGTGCCGCAAACCGCAAAGTTGCGCAAAAGTTGGTGGCGCAACCGGGATTTTTCCGGTAAACTGGCAGCAGGAAAGGAGAGGTTGCCAATGAATATCGCGACCCTGTGGCAGCTTTTGAGCCTGGCGCTGCTCGCTGCCCTCTGTGGGGCGGCGGTCTGCCTGTTCCTGCTGCTGGTGCGTGCGCTGAAACACTACCTCAACGGCAGACCGGCGCGGGAGGAGCAGGCCCAGACCGCCCGCTCACTGGGCGAAGTGCTGAAAGCGCACCGCATGCAGTGCAGAATGACCCAGGAATTTGTGGCCGAGGCGGTGGGTGTGAGCAGGCAGGCGGTGTCCAAATGGGAGAGCGGCGCCGCCTGTCCCAGCACCGCCAACCTGGTGGCACTGGCCAGGCTGTACGGTGTGCCGCCCGAAAGTCTGCTGAAAGAAGCGCG
>JBJEYG010000184.1:0-1672 GCA_051886555.1 Gemmiger sp. | reverse complement strand
CCGATCTGGCTCGTCCAGGTACCACTGGATCACCTGATTGGCCTGGAAAAATTCGTCGGCGCTCACCTTGTTGCTGATGTTGGGCACGCCGATCTCGGCGGAGAAGGCCTGCGCATAGGGCAGCTCGGAATATTTTTCCTCCTCATAACCCACCGAGAAGCTTTTGACGTGGGGCGTGCCTTTGGCAACTTCGTTGACCACAAAGCTGGAATCCACACCGGACGACAGGAAGCAGCCAACCTCCACATCGGCGATCTGGTGGGCGGAAACGCTCTCGGCAAACGTCTCGGTGATCAATTTTTCCCACTCAGCCTCCGACTTGGAGTCGTCGATGTGGTAGCGAATATCGTAGTAGCGCTCAATGCTCAGCGCGCCGTCCTTCCAGGTGAACATGTGCGCACCCGGCAGCTTGAATACATTGCGGAACATGGTCTCTTCATTGGGAATGTATTCGATGCTCAGATATTCGGGCAGACGCTCCTCATTCAGTTCCTTGTGAAAATCCGGATGGGCGAGAAAGCTTTTGATTTCCGAGCCGAACAGGAACAGACCGTCCACATTGTAGTAGTACAGCGGCTTGATGCCGAAAATATCCCGCGCACCGAACAGCGTGCCGGTTTTCTGATCCCAAATGGCAAAGGTGAACATGCCGCGCAGCCGGGCGGGAAGATCCCTGCCCCATTCCTCATAGCCGTGCAGCAGCACCTCGGTATCGCTGCGGGAAGCAAAGGTATGCCCGGCGGCGATCAGTTCGTCGCGCAGCGTCTGGAAATTGTAAATCTCACCGTTGAACACCACCACCAGCGAGCCGTCCTCGTTGAACATGGGCTGCTTGCCGCCTTCCAGGTCAATGATGGAAAGCCGGCGGTGGCCCAGCGCGACCGAATCATCCACATAATATCCTTCGCCGTCCGGCCCGCGGTAGGCGATCAGATCGGCCATTGCCTTGATGACGCCGGATGCTGCGGTGCGGTCGTGGTTTTTCTGCGCAAAGCCTACAATGCCACACATAGTCTTTCCTCCCTCAGTCGCGCAGACCCTTGTTGCCGTAATAGCGGGCGGTCTTGCGGTAGTAATTCAGCTGGCTGCGCAGGTACCACAGCCAGCGTTTCAGGCTGCGATCCTCCCGGCAGTACAGCTGGTGGGTCAGCTTGCCGGCCTTTTTCAGACGTTTGGCCTCGGCCAGCAGGTGCTTGTCGTTGAGATATTTGGGCAGGATACCCCACGGCGCGATCATCCACAGACTTTCCGTCTGCTGAATGGTAAAGCCGGTATCCCTGTGTTCCAGCACATCTTCCACCAGCCATTTTGCCAGATTGCAGCCGCCGGCGGTGACGAAAAAGCTGGAACGCCCCTGACGGGGGTTCATTTCAAACAGTTTGTATTCGCCGGTGCGGGGGTCGTACTTCATGTCAAAGTTGGCAAAGCCCTCCCACTGCACATCCTCCAGAAAGGCGCGCATCCGTTCCAGCAGCGCGGCGTCGTTGATCTCCGGCGCGGACAAAATGGCGGCGTAGTTGCCGATGCCCTCGGGGGTCTGCTCCTCCAGCAGAGGACGGCCCAGCGCCAGCAGTTTGACCTTGTGGTCCAGCCCGCAGTAGGCGTTGAGCACCCGCATACAGTTGTCGTCGCCGGGGATGTACTCCTGCAAGATCAGATCGTCCTGATAGGA
>JBJEYG010000183.1:0-1673 GCA_051886555.1 Gemmiger sp. | reverse complement strand
CGCAGGTCATTCTCATAGATCTGCCCCCAGAAGCTGCGATTGCGGCACAGCGCCTTTTCCGGCCCTTTCCGGAAGATGGCGTCCAGAAATTCAAACGCCCTGCGCTCGTCGGTGTATTCGGCGGCGCGGCAGCCCGGCGCCAGAATGGGCGCGCGGCACATGGCCAGGTAGGCTTCGTCGTCGGCGTCCAGCGCGTCAATGGCGGCGATCAGCGCGTCATTGTCGGCGTAATCGCCGGCGAACAGGAAGGAATCGGGGTTGAACTCCCCTTTTACCAGCGGGTCGCCCCAGTAGATGGGCACGGTGCCGGCGGCAAAGGCATCCACGATTTTTTCGGTGCAGTAACCGGGGGTGGAACTGTTCTCGTAGGCGATGGAAAACTTGTACCCCTTCTGAAAGGCCAGCTTGTCGCTGACAGGGCCGCCGATGTTGTTGGCGTAGCCGCCGCCGCTGTCTACCCGGCGATGGGCGTTGAGCGCCTCAAAAAAGGCGTTGCGCTCTTTGGAATAATCGTTGCTGACCACAAAGTTGCAGAATTTCCGCCCGCTCAGATAAAATTCCTGCGGCAGCGTATGCTTTTGCAGCGCGGGCGCCCAACTGTCCCGCATGGCGTACAGTGGCAGACGCAGATACCGGTCGCCGCATTGCAGCATGGGGAAACCCATGGCATAGTCGTACAGATTCAGATCGGGAAAACTGTCCTCGCCGGAAAACTGGATGCGGCAGCAGGAGTAATCCAGAAATTCGTGGCCGAAGGTGCCGCACAGTACAAAATCCGGTTTGCTTTCCGGCCCGGCGCACAGCTCTACCCTGTAGCCGCCGTCCCGCAGAGTGCGGGTAAAATAATTGTCGGCCGGGTCCCAGTCGGGGGCCAGGTCACAAAAGGCAAGACGAACCGTTCCCCACATGTCAAACCTTCCCCTGCCGGCGCAGTTCGTTGAACTTGAGCACGGCCGTCACCGTTTTGGAATCGCGGATCTCATCGTTCATGACCATCTCCAGCACCCGATCGAAGGGGAGCTTGTTCACATCCAGAAATTCGCCGGGGTCCAGATGCTGGCTGGACTGGTGCAGGCCGGTGGCCGCCCAGATGTAGATCTTCTCGCTGTCATACCCCACGGTGGGGTACAGCACGCCCAGATTGGTGTAGTGGTCGGCGGTGACACCGCATTCCTCCTCCAGTTCGCGGCGGGCGGCGTCAAAGGGATCCTCCCCCGCTTCCAGCTTGCCGGCGGGCAGCTCCCACAGTTCTTCCGCCAGCGCGTAGCGGTACTGGCGCACCAGATATACCTGGTCGTCATCGGTGACCGCCAGGATGCAGGCGCCGCCGTGGTGGTACACCACCTCCCGGTAGGAGGTTTTCCCGTCCTCCAGCTCGACCTTGTCGTGTACGATCCGGAACACTTTGCCGCTGAAAATTTCTTTGCTTTCCAGCGTCTTTTCCATATGTGCCATGATAGACCCTCCATTTGGCGAATGTGACGAAGGCCCGCGGCGCAAAAAACGCCGCCGGGCATACGATTGAGGCAAAATTGGATAATTTCATTGTATTGCAGCGGGCCTTTTCTGTCAATTCAGTACCATAAAAACACCCAAGATTCGATTGCCGGGAAAAAAATTCCGGTAAAAACCGTCATTTTGCACATTGAAGGCCAAAAAAGTTGTGCAACATT
>JBJEYG010000182.1:0-1675 GCA_051886555.1 Gemmiger sp. | reverse complement strand
GAAACGCTCAACAGCCGCGGCCTGTTCTGGCCGATGGTCATTGTCTTCATTGCGGCGATCGCCTGGGTATGCCTTTGCGTCACAAGCAAAACCGCCCTGGCGCAGGCTGCGCCGCTGCTGCTTTGCGCGTTGATGGCTCCGGCCTGGCTGATGCTGCTGCGCAGCCACTCCATTCAGCATGGGTGGTTTACCTGGCGGTCATTGGGCGTTACGCTGCTGGCGCTGCCTGCCTGCTGGCATACCGCGTGCAGCGCCCGGACCGGCCTTGCACGTTGTCATGCAATCTTCACAAAACCATGATAAAATAACCACGTTTCCAGGAAATCTCAGTGTCAGAGGACAGAAAGTATGCAGGAACGCAAAAACGGGGTGCATGCCCCCGAAAAAGAACAGAGAAAAAAACGACCGCTTTGGCAGAAAATCGCTTTTGGAACCGGCATCGCACTGGTTGCGGCGATTGTGCTTGGCGTGGGATATGTGAATGGTAAGCTGGATCTGATCCATTACCACGACGGAAGCGTGGATGAGGTAGGCAGCATCGGCGCGGAGGAGGACCAGGATCTGGACGGCACCGGCCTGTCGGTGGCGGACGGCGAGATGGAAATGCCGGAGGGCAGCCCTTTCAGCGATTCGGACGTGCTGAACATTCTGCTGATCGGTACCGACGAGCGCACCGAAGCGGTGAACGACTGGGATGCCTTTACCCACCTGAACGAACTGGACGGCACTGCGGATACCACCGAATTCAGCGAAAACGCCCGGGCCGATACGCTGATTCTGGTTTCGCTGAACATCCGGGAACACACCATCAAACTGGTTTCCATCGAACGCGGTACCGGCGTTCCCATTTTGCTGCCGGAATATGAGGGGCAATATGACTGGATCACCCATACTTTCCGCTACGGCGGCGCCAGGCTGACGATGGAGACGGTGGAAGACTGCTTCAACGTCAAGGTGGATCATTATGTGCGCGTCAATTTCAACTCCTTTGTGCAGATCGTGGACGCAGTGGGCGGCATTGACATCAAGCTGACCGAATTGGAGGCTAAGGCCCTTAACTGGGAAGTTCCGTCCAATTCCATGCTCATCGTCAACAAGGTGCACCAGGGCTGGAACCATTTCGACGGCTACACCGCCCTGCAATATGCGCGACTGCGCAAGATCGACAACGACTGGAAACGCATCGAGCGCCAGCGCACCGTCATTCAGGCGGTTCTGGACGCGGTCAAATCGGCCAGCGTGACGGAGCTGAACGATCTGCTGAATACGGTTTTGCCGCTGGTCCAGACCGATTTTACCAAAACGGAGATCGCGGCGTTGCTGATCCAGGTGCCCGGTTTTCTGGGCGCACAGGCCGAACAGATGTCGCTTCCGGTGGAAGGCAGCTACGGTGTGCGCTACGGCATGGACAACCGTCTGATGTACGACCCCGACTGGACGATGAACATTCGCGCACTGCACGATTTCCTGTACGGGGAAAACAGCGACAGTGACACCTATCCGCTGGGCGAGCCGGAACAGACGCCCGAAACCGCCCGGCCGGAACCCACACCCGAGCCGGTGGAGACGATGGAGCCGGAAGAATATCTGGCGCAGAACAGCGCTGCGGTAACACTGGGGTATCCGTTAAGTGCCGGGACGCTGGGTGAAGGCGGCGCGGCATTATACCTAGATC
>JBJEYG010000181.1:0-1680 GCA_051886555.1 Gemmiger sp. | reverse complement strand
AAGCAAGATTTTGCGCCTGGGCGACAAGGTCATGCAGATCAAAAACGATTACGATATCACCTACGAGCGCGCCGGAGGGGAGTCCGGTGTGGGGGCGTACAACGGCGATATGGGTATTGTCACCGATGTGGACCCGGGAAACCGCACCGTCACCGTCTATATGGATGACCGCAAGTATGTTTACACTTCCGATCAGCTGCTCGAGCTGGAACCGGCTTACGCGGTCACGGTGCACAAAAGTCAGGGCTCCGAGTTCCCGGCGGTGATTCTGCCGGTGGCCGATGTGCCCACGCGGCTGTGTTACCGGAATCTTTTGTACACCGGCGTTACCCGTGCGCGCAGGCTGTGTGTGGTGCCCGGCACGACACGCACCGTAAAAACGATGGTGGAAAACGTTCGCCAGAATATGCGTTACAGCGGCCTTTGCTGGATGCTGCGGGCCAGGGCGGGCAAGCTATGAGCGGAAAACCGGAGGGCGCCCGTTTGCTGCGGATCCAGCGCGCGCTGGCGCTGGTATATCCCCGGCGGTGCCCGTTTTGCGACGAACTGCTTGCCGGGCCGGCGCCTTGCCCCGCATGTTCCGAAGCGCTGGAACCGGTCCGACACCGTCCTCCGCGGCTTGCGGCCAGTGAGTTTCCCTATCTGGGCGAAACCAGGGCGGCTTCCGTCTATTATTACCGCGACGCGGTGCCCGGTGCGATTTTGCGCGCCAAGGAGTATGGGCATCCCTGGTATGCCCGTGAACTGGCCGACCTGATGGCGGTACATCTGTTCGGTGCGCAGCCGGCCGTGTCGGCGGGGGATGCGCCAAAATTTCTGCAATCTGCCGGGGACCTGCGGCCTTGTGACGTATTGGTTCCGGTACCCGCCCGCCGTGCAGGCAATACCGGGCTGCCCCGTTTGCTGGCACTGCGTTTGGCTCAGATTCTGGATGTCCCGGTGGAGCCGGATGCGCTGGAGCATACCCGCCGAACCAGACCCCAGAAAAAACTCAGCGCCGCCGAGCGTTACAAAAATCAGAAAGGCGCTTACCGGCTGACGGCGCAGGGCGTCCGTGCTGTGCAGGGCAGACGGGTGGTGCTGGTGGATGATACCATTACCACCGGCGCTACCGTGACCGCCTGTGCTGAAGCGCTGATTCAGGGCGGTGCGTACAGCGTGCTGGCCGTCAGCATCGCGGCGGATGACGAACCGCCCAAACCCATCCCAACTGTAGGAGAACAGAAATGAAGCAACAGGATATCGGTATTGACCTCGGCACGACTTCCATCATTATCGCCACCGAAGCCCAGGGCGTGGTGTTCAGCCAGCCCAGCATTGTGGCGGTGGACACCCGCACCAATTCGGTGCTGGCCGTGGGGGACAAGGCGCTGCAAATGGTAGGGCGTACCCCAAAGTCCATCGAAGTGATCCGTCCGCTGCGTGACGGCGTCATTCAGGATCATCGCATGACCAGCGAACTGATTATCCGTTTTGTCAACGAGGTGTGCCGGTCACCGCTCATCAAACCGCGGGTGTCAGTGTGCGTGCCCGCCGCGATCACCGGCATTGAAGCGGATGCCGTTGTGGAAGCGGTGATGTCCGCCGGTGCCAAGCAGGTCTTTCTCATCGATGAGCCGGTGGCGGCGGCGTTGGGGGCGGGCATTGACGTGCGCAAACCTCAGGGATGCATGGTGATCG
>JBJEYG010000180.1:0-1681 GCA_051886555.1 Gemmiger sp. | reverse complement strand
TCATGATATTTTTATGCAGGAACTGTTTCTGTTGGATGAATTTCACGGCATGACGAAGGAAAACATGGATGTGGTTGCCAGCTTTTTGGCCAGCGCGTTTATTGGGATGTTGACCCACTGGGTGGAGCGCGGAATGCGGGTGCATATGAGTGACTATTGTGAATGTCTGGAGGTCCTTTTTAAAGGTTCCGCTATGCAAAAAATGTTTTTCCCGAACGGCGAAGAAGCCGAAGCTTGCGGATGCTGAGGCAGCCTTCTCCCACTATAAATACGCGGAATTGAAGCAAAATCACCGGAAGTTTTGAAAAGCTTGGCCCCGGCACTTGCAAAAGCCGGGGCACTTCTGTTATGATAACTAAAGAGAAAAATGTTCCGCCTCTGCTTATAACCCGGACATTTTCCAAAATAAATTCGAAAAGGAGAATAATAACATGGATAGATTAAAGGATAAAGTTGCAATTGTCACCGGCTCTACCAGCGGCATCGGCATTGGAATTGCGAAGCTGTATGCGGCGGAAGGCGCCAAGGTCGTCATTTGCGGCCGCCGCGCTGAAAAGGGCCAGGCCGTTGTGGATGAAATTGTCGCGGCCGGCGGTGAGGCAACCTACCACTTTATGGACATCACTTCCCCTGAAAGCATCGAGCAGCTGATGGCTGACACTGCTGAGAAGTACGGCAAGATCGACGTGCTGGTCAACAATGCCGCAAATGTTGCGCTGAAGGACGGTCGTGTGGACGAGCTGACCATCGAGATGTGGGATGCAATTTTCCAGAGTGATATGCGCGGTACCTTCTACACCACCAAATGTGTGCTGCCCTATATGCAGAAAAACGAGAAAGGCGGCTCCATCGTGAACATTGGCTCGATGGCCTCTTGCTCCGGTGACCTGGGCTCCACCGCTTACGCCTGCGCCAAGGCCGGCGTTGATATGTTGACGCAGTCTGTGGCACTGCAGTATGGCAAACAGAACATCCGCTGCAACTGCGTGCGTCCGGGTCTGATCGTCACTCCGCAGAATGAGGCGCATGTTCCCCAGATGTTGAAAGATATTTTCCTGAGCAATATCGAGGTTAACCGCTACGGCTGCCCTGAGGACATTGGCTACATGTGCGTCTACCTCGGTTCCGACGAGAGCGCTTATGTCACTGGTCAGGTCATGACAGTCGACGGTGGTCTGAACTCCCATACCACCACTGTGGCGCAGTTCCGTCAGCTTGCTTCCCGTACCTGGTAAGCAAAATTCAAACACAAAAGGGCGTCCCACCGAAAATTCCGGCGGGACGCCCTTTTTGCTTATTTATGGTATTTGAGTCCGTTGTTAATGGTACACGCGCGGTAGATCTGTTCCGTCAGAACCAAGCGTGCCAACTGATGAGGCATCGTGATTCGACCCATAGAAAGTTTAACGTTGGCTGTACGTTTGACTTCTTCACTAAGCCCATGGGAAGAACCGATGACAAACGCCACATCTCCTGCGCCGCTGCCTGCCCGCTGGGCGAGCAGCGCGGCCAGTTCCTCGCTGGAAAACGGTTGTCCCTCGATACACAGCGCGGCGAGATATTCTCCCTTGCGCAGCGATTGCAGAATGAGTTTGCCTTCCCGGTCAAGTGCTTTCTGAATCAGAGCTGGGCTGGTGCTTTTGTCGCTGATCGCCGTTTCAGGCAGCTCGACAATGCGGAG
>JBJEYG010000179.1:0-7606 GCA_051886555.1 Gemmiger sp. | reverse complement strand
CGGTTAAAACCGCCTTTTTTGTCAGGCTGCACAGCGGGCGGCAATTTTGTGAATTGTTTTTAGATGTTTTTGGCACAACTACACCATTTGTATTCAGCACGCACACAGCACCGCCCGGCAGGCGCAAACGCCTGCCGGGCGGCAGATGGATACTGTGTGTGCCAAAAAGACAGTCGTCTTACGCGGCCGGGTTAGCGCTGTTGTAGGCGTCCAGCGCGTCGCTCAGGTAGGAGGAATCGCCGGTATCGCTGTACTTTTCGGGCAGGTTGTCCTCGGTGTAATACCCGGTTTTGCCGCCGGAGGTGACCAGATAGCCGGTGGCAGGGTCAAACTGCTTGGTGACCACACCGTCCGCCACGGGGAAGTCCGCCTCAGGCAGGTCGGACTCGGTGGCCTCGATATAGGCTTTCCAGGCGGTCTGGGTGGGTTTGCCGCTCTTGTAGCCAAACTGGCTCATGTCGGTGGGCTGGTCGAAGCCCCACCACACCGTAGTGACCGAATAGGGCGTCATGCCGCAGAAGGTGTAGTCCTTGAAGTTGGAGGTCGTACCGGTTTTGGCGGCGGCGTTTTTGCCGGACGGCGTATTGGGCTGCATGCCCTTGGCCGTGCCGCTGACCAGCACGTTCTTGAGCATCTTGTTCATGATGGTGGCCGTCTGGGGCGAGATCGCCTCGGCGGTGGTGACAAAATCACTCGCCGACAGGATGGGGTTGCCGGCATAGTCGTACACTTCGGTGAAGAAATGGGGCGTGGTGAAGGTGCCGTCGTAGAAGATGGAGTAGGCGCCTGCCAGCTGGACGGTGGAAATGCCGTAGGACTGGCCGCCCAGAACGATGGGTGAATAGTCGCAGTCCGCTTCCACCAGGTAGCTGCAGTTGAGGGTATCGTGCACAAAGTCAAAGATGTTGTCCACGCCCACATAGCTGCCCACACGCACCGCAACGGTGTTCAGCGACTGCTGCAGTGCGTCGTACACCAGCACGCTCTTGCCGCTGCCGGGGCCGGTAAAGTTGGTGGGCCAGTCACGGTAGCCGGTGCCGCTCTCGTTGGGAACCTTTTTCTGCTCGGCGGTGTAGAAGGGCGTATCGGGAATGGGCGAAGAATAGTTGATCACGCCGTACTCAATGCCCAGGCAGTAGGCGCCGATGGGCTTCATGGTGGAGCCGGTCTGATGGTAGCTGGTGGCGCGGTTGGTGCCCAGGTCGTACTTTTTCTGGCCGACGCCGCCCACGATGGCAAGCACATTGCCGTCGTAGTCCAGCGAAGCCATGGCGGCCTCGGTGTGGACGCGCTCATAGAACTGCAGATAGGTGACGCCGTCGCTTCCCTTGTAGGTGCCCACCTTCAGTTCGGTCTTTTCCTTATCCACGTAGGAAGGCACGGCATCCCGGCCGAACACCGCGTTGCCGTCCATATCCAGCGGCAGGCCGGTCTCCTCGTCCACCGCGTACTCGGTGCCCTCGGGGATGTTGGTCTCGATCTCCTGGTCGTGCTCCAGTGCCGGGAAGGTGCCGTCCTCATTGAGCATGATCTGCTCCATGGCTTGCTGGCGTTCGGGGTCCAGTGTGGTGTACACGCGCAGTCCGCCGTTCTGGATCATGTTGACGGCTTCCTTGCGGTCGGCACAGTTGCCGGTATCGATCAGCACCTCGATCAGCTGCTCATAGCAGGCGTCGATAAAGTAGCTGTTGTTGGAAACGACGGCCGCATTCTCGTCGCGGGTCTTCTGCACCAGGCGCACCGGCTCATTCTGGGCGGTGGTGCACTCCTCGGCGGTGATGTAGCCCTGGTCGCGCATCAGCGACAGGCAGTAGTTGCGGCGGGTAAGCAGGTTTTCGGGGTTGGAATAGGGATTGTAGTTGGTGGGGTTTTTGCTGATGCAGGCCAGCGTCGCGCACTCGGCCAGCGACAGCTCGCTGACATCTTTGCCGAAATACTCGTTGGCGGCGTACTGCACGCCGTGGATGGTGCTGGTCAGCGGCAGGGTATTCAGGTACGCTTCCAGAATGGTTTCCTTGCTGTACTTGCGGGCCAGGCCCAGCGCGCGGAAGATCTCACGCACTTTGCGCATATAGTCCTTGCCGTTATCCTCGGTGATGTTTTTCACCAGCTGCTGCTCGATGGTGGACGCGCCCTGCTGGCTGCCGTACAGGGCATTGTCGGTCAGTTCGTTGATGACTGCGCCCAGCGTACGCTTGAAGTTGACGCCGTGGGAAGTCCAGAAATCCTTGTCCTCGATGGCGACAACCGCATTTTGCAGGTTTTCAGGGATATTTTCCAGCGGGACCCAGATGCTGCGGTTGTCCGCGCCGGAGATCCGGGTATTTTCCACCCCATCTTTGTCGTAGAAGATGGTGGTCTGCGCGGTGGAGAGCAGATCAAGGTCAAGGGTCCCCTCGGTATCCTCGGTGACCTGCACCACATACATGGCCAGAATCACGCAGGCGATACTGCCCAGAATGACACAAACGCACAACAAACCGGCCAGGAACTTCAAAAAGCCCCGGGCGATGCCGCCTGCCGTGATCTTCTTTTTCCGTTTCTTTTTCTTCGGGCCGCCCTTGCCGCCGGGTGCGCCGGTCTGCGCATGGGTGGTGTTTAACGACCTTGCACCATCTGTGGAGAGCTGGCGCTTGTTATTGGGGTCTATGGGGACCGCCTCCTTTGGGAATTTTTCCGAACCTGTATGCACAGGACGACGCAGCGCGCCGTCACGCAAAATGGCAAAATACCATAGACTGAATTATAGCACAAAGTATGCCCAAAAGTACAGGTATGCGGTGTAAAATTCACAAGAATTTGGATTATCCTGCGCAAGACGGGAAATACTCAATGCAGCAACGCTGTTTTTTTTACATGGAACAGAAAAGGAGGCCCCCATGAGCAACAAAAGATGGTTCGCGGCATTTGCCGTTCTGCTCTGCGCCGCAGCATTGCTGAGCGTGGTGGCGGCCAGTATCTGGATGGTCAGCAGCCGGGCGGCACAGGACGCCGCGCCGGAATATCTCCTGCGCGACAACGGCGGCAAGGTGGCGCTGTACTCAGCCGACGGCGACGGCCCCCTGGCCCAGTATGACATTTATACCCATCTGCTGCCCCAGGCCGATGCGCTGGCATTGCAGGAGGGCGTGCCGGTACAGGACGAAGCGGAGCTGCAGAGGCGGCTGGAAGATCTGGGAATGTGAACCCAGGCGCGGCATCGCCGGGCGTTGATTTCTGACCCCTGATATGGTATTCTTATTTAAATAGTATCGATACCTTTGGGGGTTTTGTACATATGGAGCTTTGGGACGCGTGTTTTGATACCGACGAACTGCTTGCCAAAAAGCGGAAGTTCCGCCGGGCGCTGAAGGAAGCCGGCAGCGGAGCGCTGGTGAAAAAGAAAGTGGCCATCTTGTCCGGTGCGACGGTCGGCGCCGTGAAGGACATGCTGGAGCTGTACCTGCTGGCTGCCGGCATTGAGCCGGAGTTTTTCGAGGGTGAATACGGGCTGTTTTATGAGCAGCTGGTGTTTGACGACGGCACTCTCAAGGCGTTTGCCCCCGACGTGATCTACATTCACACCTGCGTGCACAACCTGAAAAACCTGCCCTGCCCTGCCGATTCCGGTGAGGCGGTTCAGCAGAGCTTTGACGCCGAACTGGCCCGCTTTACCGCCGCCGCAAAGGCCGGGCTTGCTTTCGGATGTCCGGTGATTCTGAACAACTTCGACCTGCCCACCGCCCGCGTGCTGGGCAATCTGGAAGCCACCGACCTGCGCGGCAAGGTACGCTTTGTGCGCCGCCTGAATGAAGCGCTGGCCGGCCTTGCCGATACAACGCCCAACCTTTACCTGAACGATCTGGCTTATTTGCAGGCCCAGTACGGCATGGACGCCTTCTCGGACGCCACCGCATGGTACGCCTACAAGTATCCCTGCGCCATCGACAAGCTGCCCGTGCTGGCCAAAAGCGCAGCCGCCATCATCAAAAGCCTGTTTGGCCGCAATAAAAAGGCGTTGGCCCTCGACCTGGACAACACCCTGTGGGGCGGCGTCATCGGCGATGACGGGCCGGAGGGTATTGTGCTGGGCAGCGAGACGCCCACCGGCATGGCCTATGCGGCGTTCCAGCAGTATCTCAAAGAACTGGGCCAGGCGGGCATTCTGCTGAACGTGGACAGCAAAAACGAGCCTGCCAACGCCGAGGCCGGGTTTGCCCGCGGCGACAGCGTACTGAAAAAGGAAGATTTCGTCTGCTTCAAGGCCAACTGGCAGCCAAAGAGCGAAAATCTGGCCGCCATGGCAAAGGAGATCAACATTCTGCCGGAAAGCTTTGTGTTTGTGGATGACAATCCCGCCGAGCGGGAAATCATTCGCCAGCAGCTGCCGGGCGTGGCGGTTCCGGAACTTTCGGCGCCGGAGGATTATGTCCGCGCGCTGGACCACGCCTGCTGGTTTGAAACGACCACCCTCTCGGCCGATGACCGCAAGCGCACCGACATGTACCGGCAGAACGCCCGGCGCGCCGAGCTGGAATCCAGCTTCGGCAGCTACGATGATTACCTGAAAAGTCTGGAGATGACCGGCGAGTTCGGCCCCTTTGACGCGGCCCATGCCGAGCGCATCACCCAGCTGATCAATAAAACCAACCAGTTCAACCTGACCACCCGCCGTTACTCTGCCGCCGAGGTGGAAGCCCTCATCGGCGACCCAGCCCACCTGACGCTGTATGGCCGCCTGACCGACCGTTTCGGCGACAACGGCATTGTCACCGCCGTGATCGGTGCGCTGCAGAGCGACACACTGGACATTGAACTTTGGATCATGAGCTGCCGCACCTTCAAACGGGAACTGGAATACGCGCTGTTCGACCAGTTGGCGGCCGACGCCAGAACCGCCGGGGTAAGGCGCGTAGTGGGCCATTACTATCCCACCGCAAAAAACTTGCTCACCAGGGACTTTTATGCTACACTTGGTTTTGAACTGAAGGCGGAGGACGAGGCCGGCAACCGCACCTTTGTGCTGGAAGACCTGGCCGCTTACCGGCCCCGCTGCAACGTGATGGAGATAAGGAGAGTTTGACATGGATAAACAGCAGATTTTTGACGCCGTGCAGGAGATTTTCCGCGATAACTTCGACGATGAGGAACTGGAGATCACCCGCGAGACCTGCGCCGACGACATCGAGGACTGGGACAGCCTGGAACAGATCAACCTGCTGACGGCGATGGAGAAGAGGTTTTCCATCAAGTTTAAACTGGAGGACGTGCGCGGGCTGAAAAACGTGGGCGACCTGCTGGATCTGGTCGAGCGGATGACCGCATAAACAGTTTTTCGGGCGGCATCTGGCCGCCCTTCTTTTATCAGGAGGACGTTTATGAACCATTATACGCTGGCCGACATGCGCCCCGGCCTGACCGAGAGTTTCACCGTTACCGTCACGCCCGAGATGATGGACCATTTTTACGCCGTTACCGGCGACGGCTCGCCCATCCATATGGATGAGGACTACGCCCGCGGCCGGGGGTATCCGGGCCGGGTGGTGTACGGCATGCTTGGCGCCAGCTTTTTCTCCACGCTGGCAGGCGTTTACCTGCCCGGCGAACACTGCCTGCTGCACGGTGTGGAGTGCAAATTTGCCCGCCCGGTCTTTATCGGCGATATGCTCACCGTCACCGGCACGGTGATCAGCGTCAGCGAGGCGGTGTCCGAAGCGGAAATCAAGGCCGTCATCACCAACCAGGACGGCAAAAAGGTCACCCGCGGCATCATCAAGGCCGGGCTGGCCAAATAAGGGGGCATTGTTATGGCAAGCATTTATCTGATCACCGGCGCTACCAGCGATGTGGGCCAGGCACTGATGCGCCGCCTGCTGCCCGGGATGGGTACGGAGGATAAAATCATCGCCCAGGGCTGCGGCGATCTTTCCAAACTGGCCGGGTTGTGCGCCGAATACCCCGGCGCGGTGCGCCCCTTCGACGTGGACCTGTCCAACCCGGTCAAGGTGGATGCCTTTGTTGAGGCGGTACGCATGACCTGCCCCGCCCCCACCCACATTGTGCATCTGCCTGCGCTGCCGGTAGTCAATGCCAGGTTCAAGGCCTTCGACGAGGAGCGTTTCGCAAAAGATATGGAGATCCAGGTGCACAGCATCGTCAAGATCTGCAAGACCTTCCTTCCCGCCATGGCAAAAGCCAGGTTCGGCCGCGTGCTGTTCATCCAGACCAGCTATACCATCGGCTGTCCGCCCAAAAACACCGCCGCCTATGTGATGGCCAAAAGTACCGTCGGCGGTCTGGTCAAAAGTCTGGCGGTGGAGTACGCCCGCTTCGGCGTGACCGTCAACGCAGTAGCGCCCAGCATGATGGAAACCAACTTTTTGAAGGACACGCCCGACCTGATCGTGCAGGCTGCCGCAGCCGACAACCCCATGGGCCGCAACGCAACGCCCGATGACGTGGCCCCCGCCATGGCGTTCCTGCTGTCGGAGGAGGCGCGTTTCATCACCGGCGTGACATTGCCCATCACGGGAGGATCCGCCATTGTCTGACGTCTGCTTTCGTTTGGCCCGCCCCGGCGAGGACGGACGTATCGCTGAATTTATCAACGCCAATTTTGACATGCGCCTGCCGCTGATCCACCGGCCGGAATTTTACGAACATTATTATAAGGCGTTGGGGAACATGCCCCAGTTCGCATTGGCCGAACAGGACGGCGAGCTGCTGAGCGCCGCCGGCTACATTGCCGCCGCGCAAGGCCCGCATCCGGATGTGTGGGTTTCGGTTTGGGTGGCAAAAAAAGGTCACAACGGCATCGGGCTGGAGCTGATGAATTCTCTGCCCGGCCTGCTGGGCGCCGAAGTGGTCGCCTGCAACAACATCCGGCCCAAAACCTGCAAGCTGTATGAGTTTCTGGGTTGGACGGCGGGGCGCATCCCCCATTATTACCGGCTGGCCCCCCGCCCCGCTTACCGGCTGGCAGTACCGGCGCCCGGCAGCACGCGGCTTCCGGTCACAGGGGATCTGATTCTTACGAGGCTTCCGGACGCGCAGGCATTGCAAGCGCTGGGCATGCCTTCCACACCGCACACACCGCGGAAGGACTGCTGGTACCTACGCCGCCGCTATTTTGAATATCCGCACTACCATTACGACGTGTGGGCGGCGCTACCCCCCGGGCAGCCGCTCCGGGGCGGTGCGCGGCTGCTGGCCTATGTGGTGACCCGCCTGACTCCCGCCGGATCGGGCGGCCCCGAAGTGCCGGTGCTGCGGCTGGTGGATTTCATCGGCCCGGATGAAGCGCTGCCCCGCCTTGGCGCGGCGCTGGACGGTCTTCTGCGGGATACCGGTGCGGAGTATATGGATTGCTACTGTGCCGGTATTTCGGCCGAAACCTGGGCCGCCGCCGGGTTTACCGAGCGGCGGGAGGGCGACGGCGCGGTGATCCCCAATTACTTGAATCCGCCGCTGGCCGCCAACACCGAATACTACTATTTTACAAATTCGCCGGAAAATTTTGTGCTGTTCAAGGCGGACGGCGATCAGGACCGGCCTAATCTGCAATAAAAGTGCCCGGCCACACGCCGGGGCATTCCTTATAAAAACACCCGCGCGGGAACGAAAGATC
>JBJEYG010000178.1:0-7641 GCA_051886555.1 Gemmiger sp. | reverse complement strand
GCGGGCAGGATTCCTATAGGAATCCTGCCCGCACGGCTTACTTCTGTGGGTGGATTCCTATTGGAATCCACCCCGGATTATTTGGCTTTTGTGCCCGCTGTTAACGCAAATTTGACCCGGTCGGAACCAAGTTTATAGTAAGCCGCAGTCTTTTCGATGCCCACCGCTTCATATCCCTCCCGCACTGCGGCTAGGATCGTCGTGCCTGCCCCGGCAAACGGGTCGAGGATGCGGCCGCCCGGCTCGCAGATCTGGACAATCTCCCGCATCAGCGGCAGGGACTTTTCGGTCACATGGATGCGGTTGGCAGGGTTCGTGTGCCGAAAGACGCCAGGCAGGCAGCCCACGTTGCGCTGCAGGGGCATGGCCTCCTTCGAGCCCCAGACGATGAACTCTGCCTGCTGGCGAAACCGGCCCTTCTGCGGGCGGCAGGTGGCCTTATCCCACACCGCAATGCCGCGCCAGATCCAGCCCGACCGCTGCAAGGCGTCCGTCATGGAGGGCAGCTGCCGCCAGTCGATAAACAGGCAGATCGGCGCGCCGGGACGGCAGAGGCGGTAGGCTTCGTTCAGCCAGTCGGTCATGAAGTTCGTCCAGCTGCGCTGGTCCATCTGGTCGCCCGCAAAGTCAGGCAGGGCTTTGTTCGGGGCCATCGAGCTGTATTTTTGGTTGGTCGAGCGGGTCTTTTCGGCGGGCGTGCTGCCGCCGGAGGCGTAGGGCGGGTCGGTGATGACAGCGTCAAACACGCCGTCCTGCATCTGGCGCATCAGGCGCAGGCAGTCGCCGCGCAGGATCGTCCATCCGTCGCCGCCGGTGTGTTCGGGCATTTCAAATTTGGGCTGCGGGCCAAATACAATGTTGGTTTCGGGTGTTTTGGTCAAAGGCATCTTCCTCTCTGTCAGCGTTCGGGTGTGTTGCGGTTTTTACCATCACGGCCAGGGGTCAGGCCGGGGTCGCGGACGATGGCGGCACCGCGTTCATTGAGGCCAATCAGGCGGCGGGTTGGATTGTCCACCGTTTGGCCTGGCAAGATAAAGCCACGGCCATACACCACGACGCTGCCCGACAAATCCCCCATGATCACGCTCTGGCCGGTCACCACCGGCGCGATGTGGGTAGCGGCATTTTCACGGACGCGCGCATTGCCACATACAATGGCCTCGTTGCGGATGCAACCACTCGTAAGGATCGCATTGTCGCAGGCAATGGCGTTGTCGTACATGGTGCTGCTGCCGCGGACCAGCCCCAAGTCCTGTGCCACAGCCCGATCATGCAGCTGTGCGCCGACGCAGATATTGGCTTCGTCCCGGCTGATGGAGTCCTCGTAAAGCCATGCGTCATCCTGACCTTGGGACAGGTTGGCTTCGCTCTGCACAAAACCGCCGAGTGTACCGTAAGGTACGTCGCCGGAAACCTCCCGCAATGCACGGATGCGGTGCAGTTCAGGGTAGACCGGGTGGGCGATGTCGGTGATCTCATACTTTTTCGCGGGCTGGGGCGGTTGGGTTTGCTGTGAAGTGTTCGCTTCACCCAATGCCTCCTGCGGTTCTGTCACCCCCTGCTCCACCGTAAAGGCAAACCGTTCCGGCTGCCAAAAGTGGACGTTGAGGCTGCCATCCTCGACCGCGATGTCGCGCTGCTCGAAGCCTTCGCCCCAGCCGTCCGAATACTGGCCGGAGAGGTACTCCTGCAGGTCGTTCCAGCCGCGTTCGGTCAGGTCAGCATCCACCACAACGGTGGCGCAACCGCACAGTTCACCGCCGTGTTCCTCGACCGAAAGGCGGATGCTTTTCACATGGTCGGTCAGGTAGGGCTCGCTCTCGCCGTTGAGATACTGTTCCAGGTGATCGCCCTCCCGCTCGATCTGCTCGGAGATAGCTGCTGCGTAGGCGGACAGTTCATGCCCGCGCAGTTCCACGAGCTCATCTTCCTGACAAAACTCGCTATCGACCGGCAGAAGTTCCGCCGTCAGCGGAGAATACAGTTTGAAGGTCAGATTTTCCATAGCGTTCACCTCGCATCGTATTTGCTTTGCTTTCTTGCACAACTTTTCACCTTGCCTTTTGTGCGGTATTCCAGTGCCGCCTGCGCCAGATCGGCATAGTCGAAGCCCTCGATGGGCGGCAGGCGAACGGCCACCCGATACCGTTCGCCGTACAGCCGGGCCAGCGCCGCAGCGGCGGCGCGGCCGGGCGGGTCGTTGTCCAGGCAGAACTCGATGCACTGCACCTGCGGGTGGCGACGCAAAAATTCTTCCAGCGCAGCGGGCGGGTGGATGGGTTTGCCATCTTCCGGCGCGTAAATACCGCCCAAAGACAGCCGGTATTTGTCCGCCGCATCCCCGGTCAGCGTCATTTCGGCCATGGCGTCGATGGCCGCTTCAAACACAGCCACCGTTCCGCTTTCCTGCGCAGGTTCGATACAAAACCCAAACCGTTTGTCACTGCCGGTGGATTCTGCTTTGAATTGTTTACCGTAGGTGTAGGTGCCGCGCAGCGCGGCATACTTCGGCACGCCGTCCGCGTCCCGGCCCACAAACACACAGTTGTGGTAGGGCAGGCTCTCATACAGGATGCCGGCTTGCAGACAATGGTCGATCACGGCCTGTGAGATGCCCCGGCAGCGCAGGTAGGATTCCACCCGCGTGCTGGTTGGGGATTTTTCGGGCGGCTCGAACGGCGGACGTTTACGCTCCACATTGGCGTGATTCTTCGGTGTAAATACCGGCTGCTCGTCACAGAGCAGGCGCACCGCTTCCACAAAGGAACACCCTTCCACATGGAGCAGATAATCCAGCGCCGATTTGCCGCCAATGCCCCGGCTTTTCCAGTGCCAGAGACTGCTTTCGCCGTTGATTTTGAAGCTGTCATGGCTTTTCAGTTCAAACTCACCATGCGCGCTGCTTTGGACCAAATCACCGGCCCGGTACCGGCGCAAAAACTCAATGGCTGTCATCCGCCGCGCGGCGGCGACCTGTTCTTTGGTAACGCCGGGCATTTTAGATTAGGGTTGCCATCAGCAGGCCGGTGCGGTCGAGTTTCTCCCAGGGCAGGTCGTCCCGGCCAAAGTGGCCGCCCACCGCCGTGCGGGCGTAGATGGGGCGTTGCAGGTCCAGTTCGGTGATGATTTCGGCCGGGGTCAGGTCAAACGTCGTCTGCACCGCCACCGCCAAACAGTCATCCTCGCAGAGCAGGCCGGTGCCGAAGGTATTGACCTCCACCGCCAGCGGCTTGGCCATGCCGATGGCGTAGGTCAGCATGACCTGGCACCGCTGTGCCAGACCGCTGGCCACGATGTTTTTCGCCACACACCGCGCCATGTACGCGCCGCTGCGGTCGAGCTTGGTTGGGTCTTTGCCGGAAAACGCCCCGCCGCCGGTCGGCACGAACGGGCCGTAGGCATCCACAGCCAACTTGCGGCCGGTCAGGCCGGTGTCGGCGTCCGGGCCGCCCAACACAAACCGCCCGCCAGGATTGATGAGAAGTTCCAGGCTGTCGTCAAAGAGCAAACCTTTGAGCGCCGGCAGGACCACATCCTGCCAAATTTGATCCGTGAGGTCGGCGGGGGCCACGTCGGGCGCGTGCTGGAAAGACACCACGACGCGCGCCACCCGCACGGGTACATCGTCCTCATACTCGACGACCGCCATCGCCTTGCCGTCGGGGCCGAGGCCCGGCACTGCGCCGGTCAGCCGGGCCAGCGTCAGGCAGCTGGTCAGGCGGTGCGCCAGCACCACCGGCAGCGGCAGCATTTCGGGCGTTTCATCGGTGGCGTACCCGACCACCACGCACTGGTCGCCCGCGCCGATGGCGTCGGGGTCACCTCTTGTGTCCAGCGGGTCATTGATGGCGGCTTCGATGTCGGGGCTTTGGGGGTGGATCAGGCTTTGGATCTCAAAATCTTTGGGATCGTACCCGGCGTTTTCCAGCGCGTCGCGGGCCAGTTTGCCCACATCCGGCAGCGCGGCGGCGCTGATCTCGCCTGCCAGGAGGATGTGGCCTTTGGTGGCCAACACTTCGCAGGCCACACGGGCGTTGCGGTCAAGGGCTAAACAACCGTCCAGCACAGTGTCTGCAATCTGGTCGCAGAGTTTATCGGGGTGGCCGCCTGTTACGGATTCAGCAGAATAAAAATGGGTCATACGTTTCTCCTTTATTTAGAACAGTTTTCAGGTTTATTCATGTTCGTTTTCCGGCTCGTCGAGGGGTTCAAGCTGCGGGTCATTTTCTTCTTTCCGCCAGACAGCACGGCGACGCAACACCAACAATGTCGCAAAACCGGCTGCCGCCGCCACCGTGAGGATCACGATCAGCAGCAGAGGGGTGCTGTCACCCGTCTGCGGGATATGAGGGACCGGCTGCGGCGTAGCGGTGGCGGTGACCGTCGTTGTCGTCGGCGTCGGCGTGGGGGTGGGCTGCGGCGCGGTCTCGTCGACCATCGTCACCGATGCGCCGTCCACCTCGCGCCAACGGTCGGCAACGGTGGCGCGGGTGTACACTGTGATGCGCCCATCTTTTTCCCGCTCCACCTTGAACTGGATATCGGTAGCGACCAGATACCCGTCCGGCGCGGCATCTTCGTGCAGGAGGTAGACAAACTCGTTGTCCTCATCCGAGTAGCGGAGCGTACCTTCCTGCGCTTCGTCATCGGGTTCCAGAATAGGCAGCGTATGCGGTGTTTCCCCGCTGACCCAGCTGTCGATGGTCTCGCCATCCCATGTGGCGACGGTCAGTTCCGCGCCGGGCAGTTCCTTGCCGCCGACGTCGGTCTTGTGGATGGTCAGCTTGTCCAGCGGCTGGTCGGCCTGGGTAGCGGCCACGACCTGCCAGGCAACTTGCGCGCCGGGATAGGTAAAACTCACCTTGATCGGCGTCGGGTCAAGCCGATAGCCCTCGGGGCTGGTGATTTCGACGATCTCGTAATTGCCGCTGTTGTAGCGGGCGTTCCAGACGCCGTCCGCCGGTTCGGTCTCGCCGCCTGCATAGGCTTCGCCGCGGATGGGCACATCCACATTGAACCAGGTGAAGCCGGTGTCATCGGTGGGGGCGCTGGTGGCGAGCAGGGTGCCGGCATCGGCCAGTTTGTTGCCGGTTACGTCGTAGACGGTGTCCACCGTGTAGAGTTCATACACGGCCCCGGCCAGCGGCTGGCTGGTCTCGGCGTCCTGTTTGTGGATGCCGACGCCGATTTTATCCACCAAATCTTCCGTCGTTTCAGGCACGGGCAGCACGCGCGCGTTCTCGAACTGGATGGTGCCGGGCTGGCCGGTGAGCTGCGCATCGTTGGCGTCCGCAGCGTTGACGATGTCGTAGCTGTAGGTTTTGTCGCCGTCCCGGGTGTGATCCACAATGGTCTGTGCAAGTACCACATCATTGCTTTGGTCATTCCAGCCAAAGGTCACGGTGTAGGTTTGGTTAGTCAGCACAAAGCCGTAGGGGGCCTGCACCTCGGTGATGTCGTAGGAGCCCAACGGCAGGGTGATCGTGACCTCGCCGGTGGTGCCGTCGTGGCTGGCGGTCAGGAAATCGTAGGTGGCTTGGGTGCGGGTGGGGCTGAACTTGACTTCGTCCACCTGGCCCTCTTTGCCGGTGGTCACGGTGGCGACCAGGTCGCCGTCGGCATACCACAGCGTGCCTTGGCGGTCGCCGGTGGCGATATCGCCGCGGGCGCGGATCTCGTAGACCGCCCCTGCCAGGTTGGTCTGCTCATACTGGAACCGGCCGTCCTCGAAACCAATCAGCACGTTGCCGACCTTGCGGATGGTCAACTGCCCCAACGTCTCATGGTTGCTGTATTCTTCGGTGATTATGTAATCATCCATATCGTCGGTGGCGTTGCCAATGACTTCCCAGACTCGTTCGCTGGTCAGCTCAAACACGACATTGTATTGCTCATCGTTGAAGAACCCTTCCGGGCCTTCGATCTCGACCACACGGTAACGGCCGAGCGGCAGTTTTTCGGGCGTCTTGAGGTAACCGTCCGCATCGGTATAGAAAGTAGAGGTTTTGGTGGTGGCGTTTCCGGAATCGGGGTCGAGCATCTCCAGCAGTGTTTCTGTGCCGTCTGCTTCGATCTTATAGATTTGGAATGCGGTATCGGCAATTTTGACCGGCTTGCCGGTCTCGGCGTCGACCTTAATGAGCTGCAAATACCCTTCCAGTTCCTCGTTCAGCACAGTATAGGTCATGTAGGAATTGCTGGGGGTAGTCACGCTGCCATCCGGCTGGCACATGACACTCTGCGGCGCGGCGGAGTCCACCGTGACCACAAACGGGTCGGCCTGGAACAGGTCCTTGGGCAGCGTCGTTTCCACGACGAGGTACTGGCCATACGGCAGACCGGTCACGCGGATAACGCCTTCCTCATTGGTGAACAGTTCGGACAGACGGTATTCGTTGGCATTCTGCGTCGGCACCCAGCCGTTGCCCTGGCCGTTGGCATAGTCCTGTGCGGAGGTCAGGCTGGCATTGTATTCTTCTACCAGAGCCTTGTCGGATTCGTACATCCGGGCTACCGCTGCGCCCTCGCCGGTGAAATCATACTTCGGGGTGTCGTTGTCGTAGCTGTCTTTTCGATAGGCATCGAGAATGGACTGCACATTGTAGGTGCCGTCTGCATTTTTCTGGAATTCATCCACTTTGGACAAATCCCAGACGCGATAGACCGTAAAGCCCGCGCCTTCCAGTTTCGGGGCAGGCGTGCCGGGGCCGGTGGTGCTGACGACCTTGCGCAGTTCAAAGCCCGACTTGAGGACCGCATCATTGGAGTGATCGTCACCGCGGATGACATACTGGCTCTCGCCGCCGTAGGCAAGGTTGCTGTAGTGATTGATCTCATCGCACAGATACCCTCCGGCGAAGCTGAGGTAATACCCGTCATACGTCTTGATGCCGGAGAGCGCACGACCCTCGGCTACCGCGGAATACTGGTTGCGGTAGACATAGTCGGTGTACTCGCCGCGGCTGTTGGCGGCCAGCGGCTTGTACTCGCCGGTTGGCTGCAAGGTCTTGTCCAGCACAGGGTACTGGCCGGAGATATAATATTGGCCGTTGCCGTCCAGCGGAAGGATAATGCCGGTGGCGCGTTCGACCAGATAATATTTGCCAAGATACAAGTTGCTGAACACCAGCACACCGTCTTTGATCTCAGCACTGGCGACCAGGTGATCCTTCGCAAGTACCGGCAGGTAGTCGGTATCCCAGCCGCCGTTGGTCAGCACGGTGGTGTGCCAGAGCGGGTTGCCGTTGGCATCCACGATCTTACTGTAATCTACCGTGCCGGTGACACCATCCGGGTGCTGGATGTCCTCGGCGGCATAGAGGTCATACACCGCCCCCTCGATGCTGGCAGTGCCGTGCAGTGCACCACCGGGAACGAAGCTCTTATCGCCATCCTCATCGGTCAGGGCGCGGGGAACAGATTCTTGCAACTGATCCAGGTCAGCTTTGGTCAGCACGATCTCACCGATCACGCGGTCATTGGTAAACTTGCCGCTGACCGGCGTGCTGGTGTAGCTGTCCTCATTGTTTGCCAGCCCAGTGCTGTCGGTTGCATAAACGCGGGTGGCATCCTGCGGCTGGTCGTACAAAGTGACTGTGACGGTGTTGCCCTCCGACGTTCGCAGCAGGGTGCCGCCGCTGT
>JBJEYG010000177.1:5234-7646 GCA_051886555.1 Gemmiger sp. | reverse complement strand
CGGCATGTTGCGCTTCACGTCCACTGCGGGCGCACCAAAATCCCGGTCCGAATGGACCGGGATTTTTTTGCTTCCGTCCCTCCGGGATGGCCTCACGCTGCGGCTCCGCCTTGCCCTCGGCTCACGGGAACAGCCGTGGCACAACATGCCACCGGCATGTTGCGCTTCACGTCCACTGCGGGCGCACCAAAATCCCGGTCCGAATGGCGGGTGTCCGTAAAACAGTTAAGGAACAACTTATGCTGACCAAAGAAAAAGGCGTTGCTATTGTTGTTCTGGATAACCTTTCTCCGCCGCTTCGGGAATGCGGAACGCGCCGGTCTCATATTCGTACAGCGTCCACAGGCGGTCATTTTGTTGAAGTAGGTTTCGCAGCCCGCTGCTTCGTATGCCTTGAACTTCCGGCCGCAGGTTTCCAGCAGCTTCCGGAAATCCAACAACAAACCGCCGCCCGCGGGAGAGTTTCCCACAGGCGGCGGCCTTTTTATGGCGTTTGAATCAATAGCGGCGCGTCCGAATCTCGTCGGTCACGGCGGTGATAAAGGCGTCCAGTTCCTGCGTGGTCGTTTCCCCCTTGCGGTCGCGCACCGAGATGTTGCCGGCTTCGGCTTCCTTGGCGCCCAGAACCAGCATATACGGCACCCGGTCCACCTGCTGGGCCTGACGGATCTTGTAGCCGATCTTTTCGTTGCTCTCATCCAGCACGGTACGCACACCGGCAGCTTTCAGCCTGTCGGCCACGCCGCGGGCATAGTCCAGCGTCTTTTCGCTGACGGGCAGCACCTTGACCTGGGTGGGAGCCAGCCAGGTGGGGAAGCGGCCCTTGGTCTCCTCGATCAGATAAGCCATGAAACGGTCCAGCGAGCCGAGAATGGCGCGGTGCAGCACGACGGGCGTCTTTTCGGCGCCGTCCTTGTCGATATAGGTCAGCTGGAACTTGGCGGGCAGGCAGAAATCCAGCTGGCAAGTGGACAGCGTGTACTCGGCGCCCACCGCCGGCTTCACGTTCACGTCCAGTTTAGGGCCGTAGAAAGCCGCCTCGCCGATTTCTTCGGTGAACTGAATGCCCAGCTCGGTCAGGACTTCACGCAGGGCGTTCTCGGCGTGGTCCCACATGGCGTCGTCATCGTGGTATTTCTTCTTGTCGGCGGGGTCGCGCAGCGACAGAACGCAGCGATAATCGGTAATGTTGAAGTCCTTGTACACCTCGAAGATCAGGCTGCACACGTCGGCCACTTCGCTCTTGATCTGGTCGGGCCGCACGAACAGGTGAGCGTCGTTCTGGCAGAAATGGCGCCCGCGCTCAATGCCCTTCAGCGTGCCGCTGGACTCATAACGGAAGTCATGGGCGATCTCGCCGATGCGGATGGGTAGCTGACGGTAGCTGTGCGGACGGTTGGCGTAGATCATCATGTGGTGGGGGCAGTTCATGGGACGCAGCACATAGCTTTCGCCTTCCATATCCATAGCGGGGTACATGTTCTCACGGTAGTGATCCCAGTGGCCGGAGGTCTTGTACAGGTTCACGGTACCGATACAGGGCGTCATAACGTGCAGATAGCCGCGCTCGCGTTCCTTTTCCTTAATATAGTCCTCCAGCTGCTGCCACACAACATAACCGTTGGGCAGATACATGGGCAGGCCACGGCCGATCAGGTCGTCCGTCATGAACAGCCGCATTTCCTTGCCGATTTTGCGGTGGTCGCGCTCGCGGGCTTCCTGCTGCTGCTTCTCCCAGGCGTCCAGCTCCTCCTGGTTGCGGAAGGCCACGCCATTGATGCGGGTCAGCATCTTGTTTTCTTTGTCGTTCTTCCAGTAAGCGCCGCTCTGCTGGGTGATTTTGAACGCCTTCAGCGCTTTGGTGTAGGTCAGGTGAGGCCCGATGCACATATCGATGTACTCGCCCTGCTGGAAGAAGCTGAACTCCGTCTCGTCCGCCAGATCGGCCATATGCTCGATCTTATAATGCTCCTGGCGCTCCTCCATCAGTTTGACAGCCTCGTCACGGGGCAGAATGAAGGGCTTCAGCGGCAGATTTTCCTTGCAGATTTTCTTCATTTCCTTCTCAATGGCCGCCAGATCCTCGTCGCCCAGCTTGACGTCGCCCAGATCTACATCGTAGTAGAAGCCGTTCTCCGTGGCAGGGCCGAAGGCGAAGTCGGCGTTGGGATACAGACGCTTGATGGCCTGCGCCATAATGTGGGCCGCCGTATGGCGGATTACGTGCAGTTCTTCTTCCTGCGGGCACTCGGCAACGGTGCCGTCCTTGTAAATAATCTTCATTTCAGTTCCTCCCTTTTTCTATCATTGCCAAAAAGAAAAGCCTCATCCCGCAAAAGTCGGGATGAAGCATTTATACTCCACGGTTCCACCCGGATTGCGCGTGTTGCCCGCAATCCGGCCGGAACGAGT
>JBJEYG010000177.1:0-5134 GCA_051886555.1 Gemmiger sp. | reverse complement strand
GCATAGCCGCTCAAGCCAAAAACTCCACGGTTCCACCCGGATTGCGCGTGTTGCCCGCAATCCGGCCGGAACGAGTCTCCTTGTATTGTCCGCCTTCGCGGACAGTTATTTCGGAAACAACGCTGCGCGTTGCTTTTGGCCCTGCGCTCCGCGCAGGCTCGCGGCATAGCCGCTCAAGCCAAAAACTCCACGGTTCCACCCGGATTGCGCGTGTTGCCGCGCCACTCGAAGGGCTGTAACGGGCCGGCCCGGCGGGGGTTCGCCCCCGCGCTCCGCGGTGGTAGGCCGCAGCTTCCGGCACTGCCGCTTTCAGCGCGCCCGAAGGGCGGCGGCATTCTCTTTTGCCGGGGTCTTGCGTCCGTTTGTCCGCGTCATCGCTTTGTTCAGGATGAAGTTCGTTACCATACTACCCCCCTTCGGACGGAAAGTCAAGCGGTTTCTTTTGTTGTTTTGAACGTTGGGGCGGTAAATGCCTGTTTTCGTAACAATTTCTTGACAATTCACACAAATGCAGATAAAATTAAATACAGTATACAAAGGGCGGCGTCCACCGCAGCGCCCGTTTTTCGAGTTTTTAACGCTACGGCCCCTGCTTTTGCTGTGCAGCGGCTGTTTTGTAAGATTGATCGGCGTTTTGACGCCTTTTTTGTCGTGCCCGTTTTTAGGGGTACGGCATTGGTTTGCGTCTGTTTTTTGAAATCTTATAAAATCAGTGTCCCGTTTTCTCGGAAATCGCGCCCGTCGGCTTTCGCTGCCCTCATCGTCTACAAAATAACTTTGAGGAGTGACACTATGGTACCCATCCCCGTAATGGTGGTGGTGGTGCTTGTCGTTGCAGCGATCGTCGGCGTGCTTTGCTTTATGCTGGGCGCGCAGTACCGCAAAAAGACCGCAGAAGCCAAGATCGGTTCTGCCGAGGAAGAGGCCAAGCGGCTGGTGAACGACGCCATCAAATCCGCCGAACAAAAACGCAAAGAAACCATTATCGAAGCCAAAGACGAAGCCTTTAAGCTGAAAGCCGACGCCGACAAAGAGATCAAGGACCGGCGTGCCGAGATCAGCCGTCAGGAGCGCCGCATGGACCAGAAGGAAGAACAGCTGGACAAGCGCAGCACCGCCCTGGAAAAGAAGGAGGACGATCTGAAGAAGCGCACCGAGCTGGTGGAAGCCCGGCTGGATGAGCTGGAACAGCTGAAGCTGCGCCAGACCGAAAAGCTGGAAACCATCGCCGCCCTCTCGCAGGACGACGCCCGGGCGATCCTGCTCAAGCAGGTGGATGATGAGCTGACCCATGAGAAGGCCATGCGCATTGCCGCCTATGAGACCAACATGAAAGACCAGTGCGACTCCATCGCACGCGAGATGATCGGCCAGGCGATCGCCCGCTGCGCGGCCGATGCCACCAGCGAAGCCACTGTGAGCGTGGTGCCGCTGCCCAGCGATGAAATGAAAGGCCGCATCATCGGCCGTGAGGGCCGCAACATCCGTGCGCTGGAAACCGCCACCGGCTGCGACCTGATCATTGACGACACGCCGGAAGCCATTACGCTGTCCAGCTTTGATCAGACCCGCCGCGAGGTGGCCCGCATGGCGTTGGAGCGCCTGATCGCCGACGGCCGCATCCACCCCGCCCGCATTGAGGAGACGGTGGACAAGTGCCGCCGCGAGCTGGAGATCACCATGAAGCGCGAGGGCGAGCGCGCGGCCATGGATCTGGGCATCCACGGCCTGCACCCCGACCTGATCAAGCTGGTTGGCCGGCTGAAGTTCCGCACCAGCTATGGCCAGAACGTGCTCAGCCACAGCCTGGAGGTCGCCTGGCTGGCCGGCCTGATGGCGGGCGAACTGGGTGTCAACGTGGCAATGGCCCGTCGTGCCGGACTGCTGCACGACATCGGCAAGGCGCTGGATCATGAAATCGAGGGCAGCCATGTGCAGATCGGCGTGGATATCTGCAAAAAATACCGCGAGAATCCTGCCATCATCCATGCCATCGAGGCTCACCACGGCGACGTGGAACCCAAGACGCCGCTGGCCTTCATCATTATGGCGGCGGACGCCATCAGCGCCGCCCGTCCCGGTGCGCGGCGCGAGAATATGGAAAGCTATATCAAGCGTCTGGAAACGCTGGAGTCGCTGTGCAACGGCTTTGAAGGCGTGGAAAGCAGCTATGCCGTGCAGGCGGGCCGCGAGGTTCGCATCCTGGTTCAGCCCGAGAAGATCAGTGACGACCAGGTTACGCTGCTGGCGCGCAGCATCGCCAAGAAGATCGAGGACGAGCTGGATTACCCCGGTCAGATCAAGGTCAACGTCATTCGCGAAAGCCGCGCCGTCGAGTACGCGAAATAACAGCATCCCCCGGCGCAGCCGCCGGGGGATCTTTGTTCCTGCGCCGCACAGGCGCACGCGCTGGAACAGAGCAAAATCTCCGTGAGAGGAAGTGAACTGTATGAACAAAGGGATGCAGACACTGCTGGTATTTTTTGCGGTTCTGGCGCTTGGTCTGGTCGCTGTTGAAGCCCTGCCGCTGGGCTATACCGAGGCCGCCCTCGTTTACCTGTCCGCCGTGGTGGGCGCGGGTTTGTTCTGGGCTGGCCGCGACCGGTAACCTTTTTTGACAGCACATAGCAGTAAGCCGCCTGCCCGGACGCCCCGGGCAGGCGGCTTTTTGTTATGCGCAAAAATCTGTACGCGCCGTAAAATGACAAACGGGCTGCGTTTTACAGCGTGTAAGGCCTTACGGCCATCAGCTGAGCCAGTAGACAAAACCTTCGGAAAAATTCAGGCCCAATTTTTTCTGCAGGGCCAGCGACGCGGCATTTCCCTCCACGATCTGGCAATAGGGGATCCGCCCCCTGCCCAGCTGGCGGGCGATCATGTAGCGTTCCAATTCTTCCCCGTAGCCGCAGCGCCGGTACCCCGGCAGAACCTCAAGCAGACCCATGCTGCCTTCCAGGTGCTCGCCCACGAATCCCACCAGTTCGCCGTCACGGCACCCCAGAAAAAGATTGCCACGCAGCACGACCTGCCGCAGTTCCTCCCCGCTCAGCATACTGTAATACTGCAAAACGGTCGGGATCTCGTTCTCCCTCGCCGGGCGGATCGTCAAAGCGCCGCCCTGTTCCGGCGCGCACTTCGCGCCATACACCGCCTGCATGCATTTCATTTCTTCTGTCATTCCATACCGCTGCCGCACAAACTCCGCCAGCTGCCCCGAAAACAGTGTAAACAGCCGGTAGTTCCGCTGCTCATGCTGTTGCAGCCACCTGATGCCGGTCGCGGCGGAATCGGCCGCCAGCACATAAGCCCCGCTGACGCGGTCATACAGAAAGACACCGCCGCCGTCCTCCTCTAAAACTTCGGCGGTGCCGCGGCGCAGGATCTCCTCCGCCCCCACAAAAAGGTCTGATTGCGGTTTCCAGTTCATTTATTCCCTTCCTCCCGTCGCAACGGAGACGCTCTTTGCCCAGCGGAACAGCCGCCGGCGGTTGACCAGATAATACACCGCGCCGGTCACATCCGCCAGGAACCAGCCGATGGGCACCGCCCACCAGATCCCGACCACCCCCACCGCAGGAATCGCCGAGAGCGCATACGCCAGCACTACCCGTGTCCCCAGGGAGATCACGGTAAGCACCAGGCTCATACCTGGCCGCGCCAGCGCACGGTACAGCCCGTACAGCAGAAACAGGCAGCCGATGCCGCAGTAGAACGCGCCTTCGATACGCAGGTAGCGCACCCCTTCCCGGATCGTTCCGGTCTCGGACGCGTCCACGAACAGCTGCATCAACGGGCGGGCAAAGGTCCACACCGCCGCAGAAACGACCGTGCAGAACGCCAGCACTGCTCCGACCGCTCCCTTCAGGCCGGCGCGGATGCGGTCCTCGCGCTGTGCGCCGTAATTCTGCGCAATGAAGGTGGAAAACGCGTTGCCGAAATCCTGCACCGGCATGTAGGCGAAAGCGTCGATCTTGACTGCCGCCGCAAAGGCCGCCATCACGGTAGCGCCGAAGCTGTTGACCAATCCCTGGACCATCAGGATGCCCAGATTCATGACCGACTGCTGCACGCAGGTCAACACCGAAATTCCGGCCACCTCCCGCACACGGGACCAGCGCAACCGGGTCCGCCACAGCCGCAGCTGGGGGCACCGCGCCAGCGCATAGGCCGCGATGCCGGCACCGGCGGCGTACTGGGCGATGACCGTCGCCTGCGCCGCCCCGGCGACGCCCATTCCGCGCCCCATCACAAACCAGCAGTCCAGCACGATGTTCAAAACCGAGGCAACGGCCAGAAACGCCAGCGGGACCATCGAATTGCCCACCGCCCGCAGAAAGCAGGCAAAGTAGTTATACAGAAAGGTCGCCGTGATGCCGCAGAACACAACGCGCAGGTATTCGCGCATCTGGCCCCATACCTCCTGCGGTACCCGCAGAAAGGTCCGCAGCAGATCCAGGCAACCGAACGCCAGCAGGTTGAGCGCCAGCGCCGCTGCCGCGATCAGCGCGAAGGAGGCGCAGACGCTCTCCCGCAGGGCGTTTTCCTCCTTCTGGCCGAAGCGGATCGAAAACAGCGTGCCGCTGCCCATACACAGCCCCAGCAGGATGGAAGTCAAAAAGGTCATCAAGGTGAAGGAGGAACCAACGGCCGCCAACGCGTTCTTGCCCAGAACACGCCCGACGATCAGCGTATCCGCAATGTTGTAGCATTGCTGCAGCAGATCCCCAAGGATCATCGGAACGGAAAACAGCAGCATGCTCCGCATCACCGGCCCGCGGGTCAGATCTTTGTTCATTTTCTCACATCCAATCGGAACTGATTATAAACGCTGTAGCATTTAAGGTCAATCCCGCCGGGCGCAAAGCAAAGCCGTATTTCCCCGCGCGGGGAAATACGGCTTTGGGGATGCGTCGCCGGGCGCAGGTCATACCCCGCCGGCTTCCGCCCGCCACGCCGGGTCGAGTGCAAACGCATGGTCCATGGGTCCGGAGCCGCGCCCCAGGTCCAGCATTGCGGCCAGCGCGCCGGAGATGTATTCTTTCGCCCGGTGAACGGCCTCCTCCAGCGCATAGCCCTTGGCCAGGTTGGCCGCGATGGCGCTGGACAGCGTACAGCCGGTCCCGTGGGTGTTGGG
>JBJEYG010000176.1:0-7673 GCA_051886555.1 Gemmiger sp. | reverse complement strand
AGCGAATCGAATTGGGACGCGGATATAAACTTCACTTTGTTCTGGACTGGAACTATGAGCAGTTTTTGAATGATGCCGTATTGGAAGATATAAAAGGTGTAGAGAACGCCAGTCTTCAGCCGCCGCCTAAAATCAGGAAACGGAACCGTGCAGCCGCTAATCAAACCCGAAAAACTGCCTGAAGCGACGGAGGAATGAATGCAATCATTCCTCCGTCGCGCTTTTGGAATAGATTCAAGATAGGGGATAGAAACCATGTGATCTGATTAACACGCAT
Source organism: Gemmiger sp. (assembly GCA_051886555.1). Classification (GTDB taxonomy): domain Bacteria; phylum Bacillota; class Clostridia; order Oscillospirales; family Ruminococcaceae; genus Gemmiger. The sequence goes on along the minus strand of JBJEYG010000176.1, from coordinate 7,396 downwards.
ACGCCTGTCAATTTTCCAGCCGATTGAGCTATGGTAGGACACAATCTTAAAACGAACAATTTTCGGAACAACAAAAAACGCGATGGAACGATATGTTCCATCGCGTGGTGGCTGCCCCTCTCGGACTTGAACCGAGGACACCCTGATTAACAGTCAGGTGCTCTAACCGACTGAGCTAAGGGGCAATATATTGTAGGTACGCTAATTTTCGCTGCCCTGATTAACATACAAGCGGTAGGCGAATGATGCTAAGGAAGAAATGCAAAACATTAACCACGCATCGTTGGCACTAACCAACTGAGCTATGGGGCAATATTGGAAAGCTGTTTTTGAATCAGCTTTTAAATTATAGCTCCCATTGCTCTGTTTGTCAAGGGTGTTTTTTAATTTTTTTGCTTTTTACAAACGGGCTTAATTTCACCGTCCCGGTGGCGATCCGTTCGCAGAATGCCCGATCGTGTTCCACGAACAACAGGGACGGACGGCAGCGCAGGTCTGCGGCGTGGCGGGCAGCCGTGCTTGAAAATAAGGTTCTTGATTGATTTTATCCCCCTGCCGGTGTATATTGAGTGCAATCAAAGACGGATTTTTTCTTCTGCTTGTGCATATTTCACCGAAATATACCGCGCAGGGTTACCTGAGCGGCCCACGGGGATTTCAATTTTCAAAGAGAGCCGGAACCGTTTGCCGGCGGCTGTGCAATTTTTGGCATCACCGCGCCTTCTAGGCATCGGGCACAGAAAATGGTATAATAAAAAAGATTTTTTCATGGAGGGAGGCGCGTTCCATGGTACAGGCCACCTTGCTGGGATGCGGCGGCACACAGCCGCTGCCTGACAGGGCACTGTCTGCCTTTTGCCTGACAGCGGGGGGCAGCACGGTGCTGTTTGACTGCGGCGAGGGCACGCAGGCCGCGGCGCGGCGGGCCGGGGTGAGTATTTTCAAAATTGACGCCGTGCTGCTGACCCATTTTCATGGCGACCACATTTTCGGCATCCCCGGTTTGTGGCAGACAATGGCGGGGCTGGGACGGCGCGCGCCGCTGCTGATGGCCGGCCCGCCCGGCCTGGAACGGCTGCTTCAAACGATGTACAGCTTTGCGGGGCCGCTGCCCTTTGAGATCCGCACCATAGAACTGGCCGACTGCCGCGGCGCGTTTGAAGTACCCATCGGGTGCATTACAGCGTTCCCGGCCAGGCACCGCATCCCCTGCTGCGGCTATGCTTACACGCTGCCCCGTGCCGGCCGGTTCGATCCGGAACGTGCCCGGGCAAAAGGCATTCCGGTGCGGTACTGGCACACCCTGCAGGAAGGGCATCCTGTCGGTGGTTTTGTGCCCGACGATGTGCTTGGCCCGCCGCGCCGCGGACTGAAGGTGGTCTACTGCACCGACACCCGCCCCTGCGCCACGCTGGAGCGGGCCGCCCGGGACGCCGACCTGCTGTGCATGGACGCCACCTACGCAGACGACGCCGACCTGCCCAAAGCCAAATTGTACGGCCACGCCACCTGCCGTGAGGCGGGCGCGCTGGCCGTCCGCGCCGGGGCGCGCCGCCTGTGGCTGACCCACTACAGCGGGGCGGTCACCGATCCGGGCCCCGGTCTGCTTGCCGCCCAAAGCGAATTCGCCGCCGCACAGGCGGGTTTTGACGGCAAACGTCTGACGCTGAACTTTACCGACGAGTAAGGCTGCAAGGAGGGCCTGACCCCATGCTGCAAAAGGAGTCCCCTTCCGCCCCGCGCCGGGGCGGCAAAGCGAATCTGATTTTTCTTCTGGTGCTTGCCGGCGCCGCACTGGCGCTGCTGGGCTGGCAGACGTGGTCCCGCCGGGAGCGGGAAGCCGGCGCGGCGGTGCTTCGCTATGGCGACGAACCGCAGACCGAACTGCGCATCCCGCTGGATGAGGACAAAACCTACGATGTGGACACCGGCTATTACACCGTGCACATTGAGGTGAAGGACGGGGCGGCCGCTTTTGTGCACAGCCCCTGCCCCGACCACACTTGCGAGAGTTTCGGCTGGTTGAGCCAGCCGGGCCAGTGGGCGGCCTGTCTGCCCGCCCGTGCCATGCTGGAGTTGGAGGACGCCTCCTGACCAACGGGGCATGCCCCGCAACAATCCAAACAGAAAACGGAGCAAGAATATGAATGCGACCTACAAACAGGTGACCAAATCCAAATACATCGCCCAGGTGGCGGCGTTGGCGGAGGAAATTTTCAACCAGCATTACCACCGCCTGACCCGCAAAGTATCTGCTGCGCTGGCCGAAGCCTACCAGAGCGACGATGTGACCGACGAGGAGATCCACGATGGAGTCAATTACTTTCTGATCTATCTGGGCAGCGAACCGGTGGGCTACTTTGCGCTGGATCTGCGCCCGGCCGGAGCGGTGTGCATCCGCCGTCTGTTCCTGCTGGAAAAGGTCCGGGGACGCGGCATCGGGCGGGACGTGGTCGCCTATGCCCAGAAGCTGGCCGAGGGGGATTGCCGCAGCCGTCTGTACCTGACCTTCTGGGCCAGGGACCTGCAGTGTGCTGCGTTCTGCAAAAAACGCGGCTTCCGCCCGGCGGCCACCGTTCCCACCGAGGTTCTGCCCGGCGTGACGATTGATCTGATCACTTACGAAAAGCTGTGGAGGTAACGGACCGTGCGGCTGTATCATCTTGCCGACCTTCACCTGGGCAAACGGGTGAACGGCTTCGATCTGCTGGAAGATCAGCAGTCGATGCTGGAACATGTGCTGGATCTGTGTGAGGCCGAGCATATCCACGCCGTGCTGCTGGCGGGCGACATTTACGATACTTCCCAACCGCCCGCCGCGGCGGTTTCACTGTTCGACCGGTTTCTGACCGAACTGTGCCGCCGGGGCGTGCAGGTGCTGGCGGTATCCGGCAACCACGACAGCGCCGAGCGGCTGGATTACGGAAGCCGTCTGTTTTCGCGCAGCGGCGTCCACATTGCCGGACGGTTCACCGGCATGGTGCGCCGCGTCACGCTGGAAGATACTTTCGGCCCGGTGGATTTTTGTCTGCTCCCCTTCGTAAAATCGGCGTCGGTCGCCCACTATCTGCCCGACGCGCCCATCACCGATTACGACAGCGCCGTTGCGGCGGCGCTGGCTACCTGCCCGCCCGATCCGGCGCGGCGCAGCGTGCTGCTGGCCCACCAGTTTGTAACGGCCTCCGGCGCAGCGCCGGAGCTTTCGGGCAGCGAGACGGCCGCCGTCAGCGTGGGTACGCTGGACAACGTGGACGCCGCCCGCTTTGCGGGATACGGCTACACAGCGCTGGGGCATATCCACCGTCCGCAGCGCGTGGGCTGCGACACGGTGCGCTACGCGGGCAGTCCGCTTTGCTATTCACTGGACGAATGCGGCGCTTCGCGCGGCGGCGTACTGGTGGAGCTGAGCGCCCACGGCGCGACGTGCGAATTCCGCCCGCTGACGCCCCGGCGGGCCATGCGCCACCTGACCGGCCCGCTGGCCGAACTGACCGACCCCGCCCGCGTGTGTGACGCGGAGGACTACATCTGGGCAACGCTGACCGACCCGACGCCCCAGCCCGACGCCATGGCCCGCCTGCGCGCCGCCTACCCCAACGCCATGAAGCTGGACTATGACAACGCCATCTCCCGCGCGGCCGACTTTGCGGGGACAGCGCAGGCGGTGCGTGCCAAAACCTTTGACGAGCTGTTTGCCGAATTTTTTGAAAAAATGCAGGGCCGGCCGCTGTCGGACGCCGAGCGCGACGCAGTAACCGCCATGCGGGAGGAGGCCGGCCAATGAAGCCCATCCGCCTGGAACTGTGCGCTTTCGGCCCTTACGCGGGCAAAAGTACGCTGGATTTTTCCACCTTCGGCCAAAGTGGGCTGTTCCTCGTCACCGGCGATACCGGCGCGGGCAAAACTGCTCTGTTTGATGCCATCACCTACGCGCTGTACGGCGAAGTAACCGGTACCTACCGCAGTCCCGACATGCTGCGCAGCGACTATGCCGCACCGGGCACCGAAACCTGCGTGGCACTGGAATTTTCCCACCGCGGCCGCCGCTATACCGTCACCCGCCGGCCCGAACAGCCCCGCGCCAAGGCCCGCGGCACCGGTTTTACCACCGTGCCCGCCAGGGCGGAACTGCTGCGGGAACCGGAGGAGCCGGTGACCGGTGCCAAGCAGGTGACTGCCACCATAACCGCGCTGCTGGGGATCGACGCCAAACAGTTCGCCCAGATTTCCATGATCGCGCAAAACGAGTTTGCCCGCCTGCTCAACGCCCCTTCCCCTGAGCGGGCCGCCATTCTCCGGCAGGTGTTCGATACCGCCGCCTACCAACGGCTGGGCGCGGTTGCCCGTGCCCGCGCCGGGGAGGCTGCCGCCGACTGCGAACGCGCCAACGACGCACTGCTGCTCTATCAGAAAAGTCTGCTGGCCCCCGAGGGGGACAGCGCGCTGGCCCAGCAGCTGAAAGCGCTGCAGGCGGCCCAGGACCCCTACCGGGCCACTGCCGCACTGGAGCTGACCGGGCAGCTGATCGCCGCCGACGCGGCGCGCAATGATGCGCTGCAGAAGGAACTGAAAGCGCTGGATGCGGACATTGCCGCCAAAAGCGCGGCGGCAGAAGCGGCCCGCAGACGCGCGGAACTGCTGGAACGTCTTGCCGCCGCGCGAAGCCAACTGCAAGTCCTGCAGGACAACCGCGCCGCGCTGGAAGAAAGCTGGGCGGCAGCGGAAACGCGCCGTCCCGAATTGGGCGGGATGAACGCCCGGCTGGACGGGCTGGACCGCATCGCCCCCCGTTATGCGGCGCTGACCGCAGCGCGCAGCGCCGAAGAAGCCGCCCGCGGCCAGGTGGCCGCCGCCCAAGGGAAGCTGAACGAAGCCCTGGACGCGCGCAAAGCGCTGAACGACCGCCTTGCCCGGATCGAAACCGGACTTGCCGCCTGCGGCGCGCCCGAAGCGGAGCTGGAACGGGAAACCGTCATTCAGGACCGTGCGGCGGATTTGCAGCAGGAATGCAATGTTTTGCTGGCGGACTGCGATACGCTGGCCGAAGCCTGTGCCGATACCCTGCAAAAGCAGGATCTTTACCGCCGCAAGCAGACTGCGCTGGACCGCTGCCAGCAAATCCACTCCGATCTGCAGCGGCAGCTGAACGCCAGCCGCGCCGGGCTGCTGGCCAAAACCCTGACTGACGGGATGCCCTGCCCGGTGTGCGGCGCAGTACATCACCCGTCCCCCGCCGTCCTGCCGGAGGGCCACGTGACCGAGGCGGATCTGGACAAGGCCGGCCGCGCGCTGGAAAAGGCCCGCAGCGACGCCGCGGCCGCGGCCGCTGACGCGGGCAGCGCCGCTTCCCGCCAGAAAGTTTTGCGGGACAATCTGACCAAAAACGCGGCTGCATTTTTCGCAAAACGCAAAAGCCATTATACCGGCCCGGCAGCGGAACGCCTTTCGCCCGACGAGCTGCGCTCCGCGCTGCAAACACAGGCAGAAAGCCTGCGCTGCGGCCTGACCGCGCTGGGCGGCCGCCTGAACGAGATCCGGACCCGCATTCAACGGAAAGCCGAACTGGAAACCGAGCGCAGTGGGCTGATCGCGGGCCGTCCCGCTGCCGAACAGGCCGCACAGACCGCACAGGATGTTCTTGCGCAGGCGCAGGCCCGCCTGGCGGCCGCCCAGGCTGAGACGGCAGGACTGCGCCGGGATCTGCCCTACCCCACCGAGGGTGAGATGACCGCTGCGCGGACCGTCCTGCAGAAAAAGCGGGACGCCCTGCAAACGCTGCTGGACCAAACCGCCGAAGCGCGCCGCAATTACACCGAGTCGGTGAACGCCGCCCGCACCCGGGCCGAAACTCTTGCCGCACAGGCCGGGACGGCTACTGCCGCCCCCGATACGGCCGGGCTGCAGGCCGCGCTGCGGGAGGCGGAAAACCGGCGGGAGGAACTGCGGAGCTTTCAGCAGAAAACCGCCCATCGTCTGGCAGTCAACCGCACCGCCGCCAAAAACCTGAAAGACGCCCTTGCCCGCGGCGAAAGTGCCCGCGCCCGCGCCGCCATGCTGGATAACCTGAGCAAAACCATCAACGGCAATCTGGGGGGCAAACCCAAGCTGCCCTTCGAACAGTATGTGCAGGCGTTCTATTTTGATGGGGTGGTCGCCGCCGCCAACCGCCGTTTTTCCCGCATGACCGGCGGTCAATACCGGCTGCTGCGGCGCGAAAGCGGCGATATAGCCGCCAAAACCGCACTGGACCTGGATGTATTCGACGCCTACACCGGCAAGACCCGCCCGGTCGGCAGCCTCTCGGGCGGGGAGAGTTTTCTGGCTGCGCTCAGCCTGGCGCTGGGCATCAGCGATACCATTCAGGAGAGTGCCGGCGGCGTGACCATCGACACGCTGTTTGTGGACGAAGGGTTCGGCACGCTGGATGCCGACGCGCTGGAAAAGGCGGTGGACGTACTCACCGCCCTGGCGGGCGGCGACAAGCTGGTGGGCGTCATCAGCCATGTGGAGGCCTTGCAGGAACGCATCCCCAACCAGATCACCGTCACCAAGACCCGCGCGGGCAGCCGTGCGGAAATCAAACCGGACTGAGAGGAGTTTTTCCGTGGAAATGCAACTGTACGAAGGCCGCCCCGGCCCGGCGGAGGAATCCCGCCGCGCCCCGCGCGAGGTGCGCTGCTATGATTTTCTGGACGGACTGGGTGTGGAATACCGCCGCGTGGATCATGCCCCCGCCGAAACGATGGAGGTCTGCGCCGCCATTGACCAGGTACTGGACGCCATGATCTGCAAAAACCTGTTTCTGTGCAACCGCCAGCAGACGCAGTTTTACCTGCTGATGATCCCGGGGGATAAGGTGTTCCGCACCAAGGATCTGTCCCGCCAGCTGGGCATCGCCCGGCTGAGCTTCGGCAGCGCCGAAAAAATGGCGGAACTGCTGGACGTGCACCCCGGCAGCGTCAGCGTTCTGGCATTGATGAACGACCCCGCCAACCGGGTACAACTGTTGGTGGACGTGGACGTGAAACGCCGCGAATATTTCGGCTGCCACCCCTGCGAAAACACCAGCAGTCTGCGCCTGCGCATGGAGGATCTGCTGCAAAAAGTGCTGCCCGCGCTGCGCCATCCGCCGGTATTCGTCACATTGCCGCCGGGCGAAAATTGACATTTCGTTTTTTTCGGCAATTCTGCAAAGCATTTGAAAGGGGATGTGCCATGCAAACCGAGCTTCAGGCCCCCTTGCAGCACCGGTTGGAGGAATATGCCGCCTCCGGCCTTTACCCGCTGCACATGCCAGGCCACAAACGCCGTCTGGCGCCTGCGCCCGACCTGCCTTACCGCTGGGATGTCACGGAGGTGCCCGGCACCGACGATCTGCACGATGCGCAGGATGTTC
>JBJEYG010000175.1:0-1701 GCA_051886555.1 Gemmiger sp. | reverse complement strand
CGATCTCTACATTATGGCCAAAAACATGGGCCATGAAGGCGTGCTCAGCGCGAGCTGTGTGGCGGCGTCCACGCTGCTGTCGGCGCTGACACTGACCGGTTGGATCTTTCTGCTGCGGGCAGGCGGCTATATTGTGTGACTGATATGAAACGTTCTGTTGTGCTTGGAATACTTGCCGCAGTGCTGGCGCTGCTGTGCGCCTGCGCGGGAACCGCCGCGCCGCAGTCCGCGCCGCTTCCGGAGCCCGCAACTCCCGCTGCGCCGACGCCCACCCCCGAGCCGACGCCCACCCCCGAGCCGACGCCCACCCCGCTGCCGGAGGGTTGGCACGCGGTGGACACCGCCCGCGATGACGAGGTGACACTGGCCTTTACCGGCGACGTGAATTTTGCCGATGACTGGTACATTATGCAGAATTACCGCGCCGGCGGCGGTGCGTTTGCGGACAATTTCTCGCCCGATCTGCTCAAGCTGATGAACGGGGCGGACCTTCTTCTGTGCAACAATGAGTTCAGCATCTCCGACCGGGGCGCGCCCATGCCGGGCAAACAGTTCACCTTCCGGGCGGGCACCGCCAATGTGGAGTACTGGCAGGTGTTGGGCGCCGATGTGGTGTCGCTGGCCAACAATCACTGCGGCGACTACGGGCAGGATGCTTTTCTGGACACGATGGACACGCTGACGGCAGCGGGCATTCCCTACATCGGGGCGGGGCGCGACCTGGCTGAGGCCCGGCAGGCGCAGTATTTTGTCGCCAACGGGATCACCTTTGCCTACATCGGCGCCACCCGCGCCGAAAAATACATTCTGACGCCCCAGGCTACCGACGACCAGCCGGGCGTACTGTACACCTACGATCCCGAAAACACGCTGGCCGCCATCCGCGCCGCCCGGGAACAGGCGGATTTTGTGATCGTGTATGTGCATTGGGGGACCGAGGAGAGCACGGTGCTGGAATCCGCCCAGACCGAACTTGCCACGCTCTACCGTGAAGCGGGCGCCGACCTGATCGTGGGCGCGCACCCGCACATTTTGCAGGGCGCGGGCTGGCGGGAGGATACGCCGGTGTTTTACAGCCTGGGAAATTTCTGGTTTAACATGCAGAGTCAGGACACCGCCCTGTTGCTGGTGACGGTGCGCTCGCCGGAAGACTTTACCTGCAAATTGCTGCCCTGCCGACAGGAGTCCGGCCGCACCTCGCTGGCGACTGACGCGCAGGAGTGCGCCCGCGTGCTGGATTCGCTCAACGACAGGATGGAGAGCGGCTATTTCGATGAATTTGGTGTATTGCGGCAATAAAAGACGCCGGGGCGCCCGCTGAACAGGGCGCCCCGGTATTTCAGCCGTAGGGAAACTCCTCACGGAAACTGCGCAGGCATTCCACCGTTTCATCATCTTCCACCCAGCCCTGCGTATCGCTCACCTGGGCATCGGGGGCGTAGCGCTGCATCAGCCCCGGCGACGTGCCGGCCAGAAATGCCTGGGCGAACCGTTGCTGGTTGGGTGCAGTGCGGTGCAGGTACGAATCATCGGCGGGCGGTCTGGCGTTTGCAGGCGCCGTGCCGGCGGGGGCAACAGGCTGCAGCGGGCCTTCCGGCTTGTTGATGGCGGAGTTCAGTGCCTGGGCGCGGTGTTTGCGGTGTTGGGACATACTCGACCAGCTCCTTTCCTCCTTCATAGTATGCCCGCGCAAAACCGGCG
>JBJEYG010000174.1:0-1702 GCA_051886555.1 Gemmiger sp. | reverse complement strand
GATCTAACAAGGTAAGCCTGTTTGTGCGCGCCATCGACCTTGGTTCCGCCGATTATGAGGACGTCATCATCAACAAATACAACACTGTGGAGGGCTGAACCCATGAAGGAATTTGAACTGAAATACGGCATGAACCCCAACCAGAAGCCCGCCCGAATTTACATGGCTGACGGCAGTGAACTGCCTGTTACCATTCTGAACGGCCGTCCCGGCTACATCAACTTTTTGGACGCGCTCAACAGCATCCAGCTGGTCAAGGAGCTGAAAGAAGCGCTGGGCTTGCCTGCCGCCGCCAGCTTCAAGCACGTGTCCCCCGCCGGCGCTGCGCTGGGCCTGCCGCTTGATGACACGCTTCGCCGCATGTACCACATTGCGCCGGATACGGAACTGTCCCCGCTGGCCTGCGCCTATGCCCGTGCCCGCGGCGCCGACCGCATGAGCAGCTTCGGCGACTGGATCGCCCTGTCCGACGTATGTGACGTTCCCACCGCCCGGCTCATTCAGCATGAGGTATCTGACGGCATTATCGCGCCCGGTTACGAGCCGGAGGCACTGGAAATCCTGAAAAGCAAGAAAAAGGGCAACTATGCGGTCGTGGCCATTGATCCGGATTACCAGCCCGCCCCGCTGAACGTGCGCACCGTGTACGGCGTCACCTTTGAGCAGGGCCGTCAGGATCTGCTGATCAATGCCGATACCATGCTGACCAACGTTGTGACCCAGAACAAAGAGATCAGCGAGGAGCAGAAACGCGACCTTGTTCTGAGCCTGATCGTACTGAAATACACCCAGTCCAACAGCGTGTGCTACGCACAGGGCGGCCAGACCATCGGTGTGGGCGCCGGCCAGCAGAGCCGCATCCACTGCACCCGCCTGGCGGGCCAGAAGGCGGACAACTGGCAGCTGCGCCACATGCCCAAGGTGTTGGATCTTCCTTTCCGCGCCGATATCGCCAAGCCCAACCGTGACAACGCCATCGACGTGTATATTGGCGACACGCCGGAGGATGTGATCGGCGATGATGTCTGGGCAGAAACCTTCACCGAGCAGCCTGCCCCGCTGACTGCGGAGGAGAAAAAAGAGTGGCTGTCCCATGTGACGGGCGTCAGCCTGGGCAGCGATGCTTTCTTCCCCTTCGGTGACAACATTGAGCGTGCCCGCCGCAGCGGCGTGACCGCCATTGTGGAGCCGGGCGGCTCCATCCGCGACGCACAGGTCATTTCCACCTGTGACAAGTACGGCATCGCAATGGCGTTCTGCGGCATCCGGCTGTTCCACCACTAAATCATTCAAACGAGGTCCCGCATGATGGCTGACGCGAAAAGAGAGTGCTTCCATGCCTGCTGCCTGGCAGCGGGCGGGGTTGTATACGCTTTTTTTGCGCTGCGATGCGGGGCCTCTCTCCTCTTTCTGCCGGCCGCATGGATCTATCTCGCGCTGGCCGTATGGCTGCCGGGACATGCCGCCGCACGCCTGTTGGATGGTGAACACGCCGGGCCGGCTCTTTCGCTGGCACTGGGGCTTTCCTCTTACAGCGCGGTGTGTGTGGCGTGCAGTCTTTGCACTTCCGGTGTTCCTGCTTTGCTGTGGCTGGCATTCAGCCTGGTGTTTGCCTTGTTGGTATACCGGCAGGTCCCCCGCGCCCCGGCGACACCGCTGCCCCGGTTGTTTGCTCCTGCGGTGGCAGCGCTGCTGATCGTGC
>JBJEYG010000173.1:0-7727 GCA_051886555.1 Gemmiger sp. | reverse complement strand
TGGAAAAACAGTTTAAAGTAGCTTTGCGGCCTAAAAATGACCCGATTGAAACGCCGGATGGAACCTATGAGTTTACAGGGTGGACATGTGCCAAGCTTGAATATCCGTTGGTCAGCAATACACAGTATGACAGACCGATCGGGAAAGATTTGATTATTGTTGGCCATTGGTGCTTTACCCCCTGCAAGCAGTTTACGGTAACTTATGAATGCGATGAGGGCGTTCATGAAAATGTAAAAGCAAAGCTGCCTGCGCAGCAGACTGTCAAGGCCGGTACTATGATCACCGTTGCGGATGCGCTGACGGATACCCCGGTGGAAGGCGGAACCTTGCACTTTACCGGCTGGAAACTGGTGGACGGCGACAAACCGACAGAGGTGAAACCCGGTGATCAACTGACCGTCAATAGCGATCTGCATATCCGCGCGTATCTGGAGTTCATTTCCGATGTCGTGGAGAAGCCTACCGGGTACGGCGTGACGTACGAATACCCGATTGGCCTGCATGAGGATGTGCAGGCGACACTGCCGAAGGATCCCAACATCTATGCGGTTGGCCAGGAAGTGCCGGTTGCAGCAAAACCCGCCGATGTGAAGCTCAGCGACGGCACGGTGCAGTTTGTTACCTGGAAACTGAAGAAGGCGGACGGCAACCTTGTGGAGGTTACCTCCCACGACACCGTTAAAATGGTCGAGGGCGGACTGACGTTTGTCGGCTATTGGCAGTTTGTGGGCAATACCGAAGATTCCTCCGCGCCTGCTCAGTACAGCGTCACCTACCAGTATGCCGGTGATGTGCCCGAAGGAGTTGCCGTGCCCGAGAACGGCAATACCTATTCTGTTGGTCAGCAGGTGCCCCTTGCCAGCAGGCCGGACGACGTGAGCGACGAAACTGGCGTCTGGTCGTTTGAAGGCTGGACGGTCGATGTGAACGGTGAGGCCTGCGGAGTGGGTGGCCAGTACCCCATGCCGGAAGGCGGCCTGGTGATTACCGGCCACTGGAAGTTCACCGCTGCCCCCGTGACCCCTGTTGACCCCGAGGAGCCTGCCGCTCCCACCGAATCTGCCGGCTCTGCGCCCGCCGAGAAGCAGAGCGAGCACCCCGAAATCGCTCAGCTGATCGCCGAGGGCAAGTGGGGCAACACCGGCAGCGGTGCGGCGGCTTCCGCCACCGCGTCTGCCGCTGCCGCGCATGTGCCGCAGACCTCCGACAACAGCAGCCCGGTTGCGCTGGTTGTGGCCATGATCGCCGCGCTGATCGCTCTGGCCGCCGTTGTGGTGATCCGCCGCCGCAACCATAACGCCTGATCGAAAACGGCTTACCAAGCGCCGCCCGCCGTATGGCCGGGCGGCGCTTTTCGGTTGTTTTGGGGGAAGCAGTATGAGCAGAACGATTGTTGACCTGCGCGGGCAGCGGTTCGGGCGGCTGGTGGCGCTGGAACCCACCGGCGGTCGTACCCCCGAGGGGCTGGTTCTGTGGCGCTGTCAGTGCGACTGCGGCAAAAGCTGCGTGGTGTCCGGGCGGCTGCTGCGCAAAGGGGAGCGCACCAGCTGCGGCTGTGCCAGCAAGCTGGAACCGGAGGTCATGGAGGGCCGCCGGTTCGGGCTGCTCACCGTGCTGGACGAAGCGCCGGAGATAAACGGCAACCGCCGCTGGTGCTGCCGGTGCGACTGCGGCGCCGTGATCACCGTGTGGCAGCCCAACCTGCTGGGTGGGCGCACCAAAAGCTGCGGCTGCCGGAAAACCGCGCGCCGGCGGAAATGAGGGCGGGAAACGGCGATGCGGCGTATCATTTTCAGAAAATTTTTGCCGGGCGGCCAAAAAGCTGCCCGGCGATTTGATTTTTGCGCCATATTACGGTACAATAAAACAGATATACGCATTTTTACAGTGAAACCTACCGGGAGGAAATTTATGACCAGTTTAAGCCCGTCGATTCTGTCGGCGGATTTTGCCTGCCTTGGGCAGGAATGCCGCACCGTGCTGGACGCCGGCGCGCGGATGCTGCATTTTGACGTGATGGACGGCCACTTTGTGCCCAACATCAGCTACGGCGCGCCGGTACTGAAAAGCCTGCACGCCGCACTGCCCGACGTTGTCTTTGACGTACACCTGATGATCACCGACCCGGTGCGCTACGCGCCGGATTTTGCCAAGGCGGGGGCGGGCATTCTGACCTTTCACATCGAGGCAGTGGAGGACCCCGCCGCCGCCATTGCCGCCATCCGCGCACTGGGCTGCGGCGTGGGAATGAGCGTCAAGCCCGGCACCCCTGTTGAGAGCCTTTACCCCTATCTGGATGACCTGGCGCTGGTGCTGGTGATGAGCGTGGAGCCGGGCTTCGGCGGACAGGCGTTCATGCCCGTGGCGCTGGACAAACTCCGCGCGGTGCGTGCCGAGTGCGACCGCCGCGGCCTGAACCCCTGGCTGGAGGTGGATGGCGGCATTAACGCCGAGACGGGTGCCGCCTGCGTGCAGGCGGGCGCCAACCTGCTGGTGGCGGGCAACTCGGTGTTCGGCGCATCCGACCCGGCCGCCGCCGTCGCCGCGCTGTGCGCACTGTGACGCATTTTTACTCTGCATCGAGGACTGCTGCGAACTATGCCAACAAAACGTGAAAAATTGCAAAGAAGCCCCAACTACGGCTTTTACGCCGATCTGATTTGGTGCTGCATGCCGCTGATGGTGATGAGCTGCTATTCCTACGGGCTGCGGCCCGCGCTGCTCAGCCTGGTGGCCGTGCTGGTCGCCTACCTGTGCGACTGCATCCTGGCCCCGCTGCACGGCCCCGGCTACCAGCCCCACGAGCCGTCCAGCGAATGCTTCGCACTGCTGATCGTCATGATGATGCCTGCCACCGTGCGCTACTATGTGGTGGTGGTGGCGGTGGTGGCCGCCGTCATCGCCAAGGAGGCGTTCGGCGGCGAGGGGCACTATCCCTTCCACCCGGCGGCGGTCGGGCTGGCCGTGGCGGGCGTGGCCTGGCCGGAGGAAGTGTTTCGCTATCCCACGCCCGGCACCGCACTGCCGTTGTGGGACGCGTCCTCTGTGGCGCTCACCGACGGTATGAACGCGACCCTGGCCGGCGGCGGTCTGCCCACCGCCAGCACGCTGAACCTGGTCACCGGCAACGTGGCCGGGCCGCTGGGCACCAGCGCCGCGCTGGTGATCGTGGCGTGCGGCCTGTTCCTGCTGTGCCGGGGGCGGCTGCACCTGTCCACCGTGCTGCCTTATGCCATCGCCTATATCGGCCTGGCCTGGCTTCTGCCCAACCTGAACGAACTGCCGGTGCTCAGCTTCCCCTGGCAGTATGTCCGCCAGCGCATTTATCTGGAAAAGTACATCATCCTCTCGGGCGCAATGCTGTTCGGCGGGGTGTTTTTGGCCTGCGAGCCGGTCACCCAGCCCAACCGCACCGGCAGCCGCATCGTGTACGGCGCGGCGCTGGGCGCACTGTCGCTGATATTCCGATATTACAGCAATTATGAGGTGGGCGTGTGCTTTGCGCTGCTGATGGTGAACGCCATTCCCGAATGGCTGGACCGCGCCGGCCGCCGCACCGAAAAGATGAAGCTGCTGGAGAAGGAGGTGGCGCGCCATGGCGAAGAGCGACCCGAAGCCGAATAAACGCAAAAAGAAGGGCGAACCCCAGCCTGCCACGCTGATCATCCCCAAGATTTCCCCGGAAATGCTGGAGGCCGCCCGCCGTGCCGCCGAAACCGGCGACGTGCAGGACGAACAGCAGCTGGAACAGCAGGCCGCCGAAGCCGCCCGGGCCGAAGAAGAGCGCCGGGCTGCCCGGCAGGCGGAGGAGGACAAAAAGGTTGAGGAGGCCCGCCGCGCGGCGCAGCCCGCCCCGCCCCGTGCGCGCACCCGCGCCGAGGAGCGCCGCCATGCCCTGCGCCGCGAACAGAAAGCCTTTGCCCGGCGAGTGCACGACGACCACCTGTGGCTGAACAACCCGGTGATCATGCGCGGCCTGGGCCTTGCCCCGGTGGTGGTGGCCGCCACCACCGGCCAGAACGCGCTGATGCTGTGCGTCGCCGTTCTGCTGCTGCTCACCCCCGTGCGTGTGGTGTCGGTGGCTTTGTGCCACCTGACCGGCAACCGCGGCCGGCCGCTGATCTACAGCTTTACCGGAGCGGTGCTGTACATCCCCGCTTATGTCATTCTGTACGCGCTGTTCGGCAACAATCTGTCGCTGTTGGGCATTTACCTGCCTATTCTGGTGGTGGAGCCGGCCATCGTCAAGCGCATGGAAAACCCCGACCTGGAATCGGTGGGCGAAGCGTTCCGGCGCGGCGTCAACAATACCGTCGGCCTGTGCGTTACCACGCTGATGGTGGGCTGCCTGCGCGAACTGCTGGCGTCCGGCACGCTGTTCGGCAATCCCGTGCTGAACTTTGCGCCGCTGCCGCTGGCCGGCGAGCCTGCCGCCGGCTTTATTCTGGTGGGTATGCTGGCCGCCGGCTGGACGGGTGTGGCCAATGCCTATGTCACCTACAAACTGGAGGAGTTGAAACGCCGCTATGTTGACCGCAAACATTGAATTGACCGTGGTACAGGCCGTCGCCCAGTTTGTGACCTACGCGGTGCTCGCCCTGTTTGCCGAAAACGTCGTCTTTGCCCGCGGTCTGGGCGTGTCCAGCCTGCTGCGCCTGGTCAACGACCCGGAAATCAACACCTGGCGCTTCTGCGGGCCGGTGTTCTTTGTACAGCTGGCCGGTTCGCCGCTGGGCTGGTGGGCGCACAACCATTTCTTCCCCTGGCTGCGCGGGTATCTGCCGGAATGGATGCCCATTGCGGCGCTGCGTCCGCTGGTGTATCTGAGCTGCGCGGCGCTGGCCATGGGGCTGGTGTGGCTGCTGCTGGGCCTGGTTCCCGCCGAAAAACGCCCGCTGTACCGGGCGCAGCTGCCGATGGCTACCTTTAACTGCAGCGTTCTGGGTACGCTGCTGATCTGCGCCAACCAGAATTTCAGCCTGCTGCAGTCCGTCGCGTTCGGCGCCGGCAGCGGGCTGGGGTATCTGTTCGCCGTGCTGGTGGTGGACGAGGGGCGCCGCCGCCTGCAATCCAAGGATGTGCCCTCGGTCTTTAAGGGCCTGCCCAGTTCACTGATCTACATCGGCATTCTGTCGCTGGCCATCTACGGCCTGGTGGGCCATTCGCTGACGCTGTAACAAGGGGAAAGGAAGGAATCGTATGGGGGATTGTTTTGTACCGGCGCGCATTTTGCTGCCGGAAGCGGGGATTCCGCTGGAAAGCTGGGCCTGCATTGCGGTGGACCAGTTTACGTCCCAGCCGGAATACTGGGAAAAAGCGGAGGCGGTGGCCGCAGGCAAGCCCAGCACGCTGCACATCGTGCTGCCGGAGACCTACCTGGGCACGCCGGCGGAAGCGCGGCGCACCGCGGACATCCGTACCACGATGGAAGAATACCGCCGCGACGTGCTGACCCGCACGGTCAACGGCTTTGTGTACGTGGAGCGTACCCAGCAGGACGGAACCGTCCGTCAGGGGCTGGTGGGCGCGGTGGACCTGGAGCAGTACAGCTACCGCCCGGGGGCGCAGCTGCCCATCCGCCCCAGTGAGAGCACGGTGGTGGAGCGCATCCCCCCGCGCCTGAAGGTGCGCCGCGGCGCCACGCTGGAGACGCCCCATGTGATGATGCTGGCCGACGACCCGGAGCAGCGGCTGATCGAACCGGTGGCCGCCTGCAAGGATAGGCTGCCCAAAGTGTACGACGGCGAGCTGATGCTGGGCGGCGGGCACATTACCGGCTGGGCGGTGGAGGACCCTGCCCTGATCGCCCGCATCGGGGAGGCGGTGCGTGCGCTGGGCAGCGCCGTCCGCTTTGACGCGCAGTACCCGGCCGCCGCCGGCCGCGCCCCCATGACGTTGGCGGTGGGGGACGGCAACCACTCGCTTGCCACCGCCAAAGCCTGCTGGGAGGAACGGAAATCCACCCTGACCCCCGAACAGCAGGTCCGCCATCCCGCCCGCTGGTGCCTGGCGGAGGTGTGCAACGTACAGTCGCCCGCCATTGAGATCGAGCAGATCCACCGGGTGGTGTTCGGCGCCGCGCCGGAAACCCTGCGCACCGGCCTGGCGGAATTTGCCGCCGCAAACGGCATGACGCTGCATGCCGGCGAACCGGCCGGGCAGAGCGTCACCATTGTCACCGCCGGCGGCGATACGGTCATGGGCCTGGAGGGTTCGGCCGAACCGCTGACCGTCGGCACGGTGGAAAAATTTTTGGAATCTTTCCTGCGCAGCCACCCCGAATGCACGGTAGACTACATCCACGGCGAGGTTGCCGTGCGGCAGATGGCCGCCGGCGGCGCGGTGGGGCTGCTGCTGCCCGGATTTGCCAAGGCGGATCTGTTCCGCGGCGTGGTGCTGGGCGGCGTGCTGCCCCGCAAGACCTTCAGCATGGGCCACGCGGAGGAAAAGCGCTACTACCTGGAATGCAGAAGCCTGACCGATGAATGACAAAGAAGGTACAAACATGAACGACCAGCAAAAACCGTCCCAGCGCCCCGCCCAACAGGACGCTCCCCAGGGTACCAGCCCGGCGGCGCGCCGCCGCCGTCGCCGCCGCGCTCCGGCTGCGGGCGCGGCGCAGTCTGCTGCTTCCCGAAGCGCGGCGCCCGCCCCGGCGAAGGAGCCCGCCGCCGAAAAGCCCCGCCAGAACGCGCCGCGTCCGCCCAAAACGCCGGGCGGCCAGCGCCGCAGCCAGCGCCCCCAGAAAGCGGCCGACGCCCCCGCGCAGCAGCCCGCCCAGAACAATCAGAAGCCCCGTGCGCCGCGTCCTGCCCAGAAAGCGGAGCAGCCTGCCCGCCCGGCCCCCGCGCCCAAAACGGCCCGCGCGTCCCGCGCCCGCGCGGAGGAGACGCCCCAGCCCCGCCGTGAGGACAACCGCGCCCCGCGCGCCCCGCGCCAGAACCCGGCCCCCGCACCGCGCCGCCGCCGGGTGGAGGACGAGGACCCCGGCCTGGAACTGATCAGCCGCCGCCCGCCCAAGCAGAAGTACGCCAATTTTGAGGAGTACATGGCGGCCCACGGCGGGGCCACCGCGCCCATTCCCGGCGAGGACGGGGAGAGTGAATCTTGACCCCCGAAGCTGCGGCCGGGCTGCGTTGCCCGGTGTGCGCCGGGGCGCTGATGCCGGTGGGGCATGCGCTGCGCTGCCCCAAAGGGCACAGCTTCGACCTGGCGAAGGAAGGGTACGCCAATCTGCTGCCCATCCGGAAAAAACATGCCGCCGATCCCGGCGACAGCGCGGACATGGTGCGCGCGCGGCGGGAGTTTTTGGCGGCGGGATATTATGATCTGTTTTTGAACGGGTTGGCGTCGCTTTGCTGCGAGCTGGACGGCGAAAACGACCGGCCGCTGCATCTGGTGGATGCCGGCTGCGGCGAAGGCAGCTACGACGCCGCCGTTTACGCCGCGCTGGAACAGCGGGGCCGCGCACCGGCGCTCATCGGGTTTGATCTGTCCAAACCGGCGGTTCGCCTGGCGGCCAAAAAACTGCCCCGGGCGGCCTTCTGCGTGGGCGGCAGCTTTGCCGCGCCGGTGCGGGACGGCTGGGCCGATGCGGTGCTGAACATCTTTTCCCCCTTTGCGGGGCAGGAGTTTGCCCGTATGCTGCGCCCCGGCGGCTGGCTGGTGTACGCGGTGCCCACCGCCCGCCACCTGTTCGGGCTGAAACAGGTTTTGTACGAGGT
>JBJEYG010000172.1:0-1708 GCA_051886555.1 Gemmiger sp. | reverse complement strand
GGAATACCGCAAAACCATCCAAAAGGATTCGGCACTGGACCGGCGCTTCGGCAAGGTGTTTGTGGAGGAACCGACGCCCGCCGCTGCCGAGCAGATTTTGGCCGGCCTGATGCCCCGCTATGAGCGCTACCATGGCGTAACGATTCCCAAACAGGCCATTCATGCGGCGGTTGAACTCAGTGTGCGTTATCTGCCAGGGCGGCATCTGCCGGACAAAGCCATCGACCTGCTGGATGAAGCTGCCGCCGCATTGCGCATTGCCCAGCCGGACGATTGCAGCGCCCAGCCGGTTCTGTTGCCCAGCCACATTGAACGGGTGGTCAGTAAGGCCAGCGGTGTACCGGCGGAGCGCGTGGGCGAGGAGGAACGTGTCCGTCTGGAACAGCTGGAAAACCGCCTTTCGGAGGATGTGATCGGCCAGCCGCGGGCCGTGCAGACGGTGGCGGCGGCAATCCGGCGCAGCCGCACCGGGCTGCGGGAGGCAGGGCGGCCGATCGGATCCATGCTGTTCCTCGGCCCAACCGGCGTTGGCAAAACGCAGCTCGCCAAAGCGTTGGCCAAAAGCTGGTTTGCCAGTGAAAAAGCGCTGCTGCGCTTTGATATGAGCGAATATATGGAGCAGCATACGGTTGCAAGGCTGATCGGCGCACCGCCGGGCTACGTGGGTCATGACGAGGGCGGCCAGCTCACCGAGGCGGTGCGCCGCCGCCCGTACAGTGTGGTGCTGTTCGATGAGATCGAAAAAGCCCACAGCGATGTGCAGAATATTCTGCTGCAAATTCTTGAGGATGGTTGCCTGACCGACTCGATGGGCCGCAAGGCGGATTTTTCCAATACCATTATCCTGCTCACCTCCAATCTGGGGGCGCGGGAGCTGACCGGTCAGGCGGCACCCATGGGATTTGGTACTGAGGAAGGGGATAACGCCCGCCGGGGCCAGAAAGCGGTGGAGGCGGCGAAGGCATATTTCCGGCCGGAGCTGATCGGCCGCCTGGATGAAATCGTACTGTTCGACCCGCTCAGCCGGACGGATCTGGTGGCCATTGCCGACAAATTGCTGACGGAACTGGAACAGCGCGCCGCCAATCAGGGTTATACGCTGTGTCACACACCTGCGGCGGCCGCAGCGCTGGCGGGCAACGGCCGTTCGCCTTACGGCGCACGCGATTTGCGGCGCAAGGTCAGCCGCGCGGTGGAACAGGCGCTGGCCGACCGCATTGCGGCAGGGCAGGCGTTTCCGGGGTGCTGCTACACCGCCGATGTGGGCGCAGACGGCCGCATTGTGCTGCGGCAGGATATGGCAGCCTGTGTATAAAAATGTCCGCCCTGCCGGAAGTACCCGGCAGGGCGGATTTTGTAACACCAGAGCGGTGTCAATAAGCCGGCAAAGACGCTTCGGTCAAACCTTGACCCGGAACTCCTGCTCGCAGTAAATGCAGCGATAACGCCCGCTGGGGGTCAGTTCGAAAATATGGTCGCAATCCTCCTCCACGGCAGTGATGCAGCGGGGGTTGGTGCATTTGATGACATTTACCAGCTGGCGGGGCAGATCCGGTTGAACTTTGCGCACCACACGGCCATTTTCGATTACCGTGATGGTAATATTGGAGTCCAGATAGCCTAACATATCAAAATTCAGTCGGCTGATGTCGCCTTCGATTTTGATTATGTCTTTTTTGCCGGCCTTCTGGCTGCGCACATTCTGAAG
>JBJEYG010000171.1:0-1710 GCA_051886555.1 Gemmiger sp. | reverse complement strand
CCGATCTCCCTTTCCTGGCAATCCGGCAAAACACAAAAGAAAACGGGCAAAGGCCGCACATTTTCTCACATTCTCACACTATTTTGTACTATTGTAGCACGGTTGCGTACCACAGTCAAGCGGCAGCGCCAGGAAACCCTTGTACAGGGGGTTGTACCTTTGCCTTAAAAAGAGTATAATTATGTTGTATCAATGTGTGGCTGCGCATTTGGCGCTGCCGGAACAGGAGAATTGCAGATGAAAGGTATTATTCTTGCAGGCGGCGCAGGAACCCGGCTGTATCCGCTGACGATGGTCACCAGCAAACAACTGTTGCCCGTGTACGATAAACCCATGATCTACTATCCGCTGTCCACCCTGATGCTGGCGGGCATTCAGGATATTCTGATTATCTCCACTCCCACCGATACGCCGCGCTTTGAAGCGCTGCTGGGGGACGGCAGCCAGTACGGTATCCGTCTGCAATACAAAGAGCAGCCCTCGCCGGACGGTCTGGCCCAGGCTTTCCTTCTGGGGGAGGAATTCATTAACGGGGAGCCCTGCGCCATGGTGCTGGGGGACAATATCTTTTATGGCGCCGGATTTTCCAAACGGCTCAAGGAAGCGGTGGCCAACGCCGAAGCAGGCCGTTCCACCGTGTTCGGCTATTATGTGACCGATCCGGAGCGTTTCGGTGTGGTTGCCTTCGACGAAAACGGCCGTGCCACGTCCATCGAGGAGAAGCCCGCCAATCCCAAGAGCAACTACGCCGTTACCGGTTTGTATTTTTACAACAGCGACGTGGTGCGAATGGCCAAGCAGGTCAAACCCAGCGCCCGCGGTGAACTGGAGATCACGACCCTCAACGAGATGTATCTGGAGCAGGGGCTGCTGGATGTGCAGCTTCTGGGCCGGGGGTATGCCTGGCTGGATACCGGTACGATGGACAGCCTGGTGGAAGCAGCGGACTTTGTGCGGATGGTCGAAAAGCGCCAGGGTATCAAAATCTCGGCGCCGGAAGAGATTGCCTACAAATACGGATGGATCAGCAAGGAAAAGCTGTTGGAAAGCGCCGAGCGCTACGGCAAATCCCCCTATGGCCAGCACCTGCGCAATGTGGCTGATGACAAGCTGCAATACTGAGAACAAGCGGAGGAATCACAGGTTATGAAAATCCTGATCACCGGCTGCCGCGGGCAGCTTGGAACCGAACTGCAGCGGCAGCTTGCGGCGGGTAAAAGCGAACTTGGCCCGCTGCCCGACCGGCTGAAAAACGCCACCGTGATTGCGGTAGATGTGGATGAACTGGATATTACCAACCGGGAGGAGACGGTCAGCTATATCCGCCGCCACCAGCCGGACACGGTTATCAACTGTGCGGCGTTCACCAACGTCAACGGCTGCGAGACTGCCCGGGACGCGGCTTTCAAGGTCAACGCCCTCGGCCCGCGCAATCTGGCGCTGGCCTGCGAGAAGATCGGCGCACGGTTTATTCACGTTTCCACCGATTATGTGTTCCCCGGCACCGACAATGGCGGCGTACCGCTGGATGAATGCGCGATGCCCGATCCGGTGTCCGCCTACGGTCAGACCAAGCTGCTGGGCGAACAGTATGCCCTTAAATTCTGCCGTCGGGTCATCATTGTGCGTACCGCCTGGCTGTACGGCTATGTGGGCAAGAACTTTGTCAAAACAATGGTCCATCTGGCCAAAACGCACGACGCCATCACG
>JBJEYG010000170.1:0-7825 GCA_051886555.1 Gemmiger sp. | reverse complement strand
ATGCGCTATGAGGACGAAAACATCTGGCTGACACAGAAGATGATGGCGGCATTGTATGATGTAGGGCTTCCAACGATTAACGAGCATATCAAAAAAATATACGCAGACAGTGAATTGGAAAAAGCCTCAACTATTCGGAAATTCCGAATAGTTCAAGCCGAAGGTTCCCGCCAGGTGAGCCGTGAGGTGGTGCACTATAATCTTCAAATGATTATTGCTGTAGGCTTCAAAGTGAACAATGAGCGCGCAGTTCAGTTTCGCAAGTGGGCCAATGGCATTGTAAAAAACTATACCATCAAGGGCTGGGCCATGGATGATGAGCGTCTGAAGAACGGCGGTTCGGTGCTGACCAAAGAGTATTTTGACCGCCTGCTTGAGCAGATTCGGGAAATCCGCTTGTCTGAACGCCGGTTTTACCAGAAAATCACGGATATTTACGCCACGGCAATGGATTATGACCGCACTGCGAAAACAACAAAACAGTTTTTTGCCAAGGTCCAGAACAAGATGCATTATGCTGTTCACGGCCACACCGCAGCAGAACTGATTTATGAACGTTCAGATGCGGACAAACCGCACATGGGCCTTACCACATGGCAGGCAGCCCCTGACGGAAAAATTGTAAAAAGCGATGTGACCATTGCAAAGAACTATCTTACCGAACAGGAAATGCGGTCATTGGAACGGATCGTGTCTGCCTATCTGGATCTGGCAGAGGATCGTGCGGAACGTCATATTCCCATGACCATGGAAGATTGGTCGAAGCGTCTTGATTTGTTCCTGATGGCCGATGACCGGGAAATCCTTCAGGATTCCGGAAAAATCACCGCAGAGATCGCCAAGGCAAAAGCGGAGATGGAATTTGAAAAGTATCGCGTTGTCCAGGACAGGCTGTTTGTTTCTGACTTCGATAGATACCTGATGGAATTAGAAGGAAACGCAAAGAACTAAGCCTTAATCGAGAATTAACCACCAAATGGGTCTGAACCCCTGCGCAATGCAGCGGTTCAGACTCTTTTTTATTTCGCATTGTCAAGGCTGTCTGACAATAGGATACGACAACCCCAACAAATTCGTCCGAACAGATACGAGGTGCTATGAAAAGAACTCATGAAATCAAGGTGCGGCTGAACGATGAAGAACTGGCCGCGCTCAACCAGATTGCGCACAGAGCAGGACGTTCCAGAGAGAGCGTGATTCGGGATGCCATCTCCGGCATCCAAATCCGGGAAGCGCCTCCGCTGGAGTATCCTCTGCTGATCCGGGAACTGCGGGCGGTGGGCAACAACCTCAACCAACTGGCGGTTCTGGCGCATATCCATGGCTTTCTCAACGAAACACAACTGCACGAAACTATTTTGGAGTTGAGAGAAACAGAAAAACGCCTGTGCGCCGGATTACAATAGGAGGCAATCATGGCAACCACCAAAATATGGGACGTGCGTGGCCGTCTGGACCATGTGCTGACCTACGCCAAAAATCCGGACAAAACCGGGGTGCCCTTTACATCGGGGGATTTACAGGCATTGCGGGACGTGATGGATTACGCCACCAATGATTTCAAAACCGAGCGCCAGCTATTTGTGACCGGCATCAACTGTAACCCGGAATTTGCCCGCGACCAGATGCAGGAAACCAAACAGCGCTGGCGCAAGGAAGGCGGGATCATCGCCTATCACGGCTACCAGTCCTTTGCCGCTGGCGAGGTCACGCCAGAGCAGGCGCACCGCATCGGTGTGGAGCTGGCGCAAACCCTGTGGGGCGACCGTTTTGAGGTCCTTGTGGCCACACACCTGAACACCGGCCATGTTCATAACCATTTTGTGCTGAATTCCGTCAGCTTTCTGGACGGCAAGCGCTATTACGATAACCGGGCCAGCTACCGCAGAATGCGGGAAGTATCCGACGCACTGTGCCGTCAAAACCGGCTGTCCGTGATTGAAAATCCCCAGCCGGGGCGCAGCCGGAGCCATGCCGAATGGCGGGCCGAACAGCAGGGAAAGCCTACGGTGCGCAGTCTGATTCGGGAGGACATTGACGCGGCCATTGCCGCCAGCGCCACCGCCAGCGGCTTCTGGCGGGAAATGCAAAAACGGGGCTATGTATGGAAACTGACCGGCGTGAAGTATCCTGCCATCCGCCCACCGGGTCACAGCCGGTTTTTTCGGCTGAACAATCTGGGCGACGCCTATACAGTGGAGGCAATCTATGGGCGAATCCTACAAAAGCAGTCCCGGACCGCCGCTTTACCGGAACAGCCAAGAAAGAAAACCCGCAGCCGTCTGCGCCATTCCTTCCAAAAGGGAAAGCGCATCACCGGGCTGCGGGCTTTGTATTTCAAATATCTGTATCTGCTGGGGGTCCTGCCGCGGCAGCACCCCCGCAAACCGGCCCGCGCATTGCGGGCGGACATCATCAAAATGGACCGCATTGCGGCCCAAACCGTGCTGCTCTGGGAACATTCCATTGACACCCAGGAGCAGCTTTCTTTGTATCGTTCTTCTGTCCAAAGCCAAATCAGGGAGCTTACTGACCAGCGCCGGACGCTGCGCAATGCACTGCGCCGGACAGGGAAGGACACCCCGGAACAGATTCAGGCGCAGATTGCCGCCCTGACCCGGCAGCTTTCCAAACTGCGCCGGGAGCGCGGTCTGTGCGATGAAATCGCGGTACGCTCCGGGGAACTGCCGCAGCGGCTGCGGGAGGCGGAACAGGAGAAAAATCCATCTCACAACAAGGAGGACAAACACCATGAGCGCATCCAGTGAATCCGCGGACCAGTTGGTTCGCATGGGCCTGCAAGGCACCGAGTATGCCATCAGGCTCTCCGGCGAAGCTGCCAAACAGGTGGCGGTGCTGATTTACACCATTCTGAAACAGGAGAAGAAAACCAAAGGGCGCGCAAGGCTGGAAAATATGCTGCGCAGCGGCAAGGAGCTGAAGGTTTTCACGCTGCGCAAGCAGGATTTACAGGTATTCTGCCGGGAAGCCAAGCGCTACGGCGTTCTGTATTGTGTTCTGCGCGATAAAAACAAGGACGGCATTGTGGACCTTATGGTCCGCGCCGAGGACGCCTCCAAAATCAACCGGGTCTGTGAACGGTTCCGGCTGGCGGCAGTGGACGCGGCCAGCATCAAGGCGGAAATCGTGCGCAGCCGGGAGCAGAGCGCCAAAGCAGCGGGCGAGCCGCCCGCCGCCAGCGACCAGCAGGACATTGACAAGCTGTTTGACGAGCTGGAGCCGGAGGAACTGCCCAAACCGATCCAGCAAAACCCTACGCAGGAGCCGCAGCAGCCGGAACCACTTCCGTCCGGGCGTGGCTCCAAAACGCCCAGCGGCGAACAGGAGGTTTCTGAATCCCACCCCCGGCGCGGCAGAAAGCCCAAAGAGAAACCATCGGTCAGACAGGAACTGGAGGAAATCAAGGCGGAACAGCAGAAAATCCTCCACCGCGCACCCCGGACCCGCGGGGACAGGACCATTTACCGCAAACCCAAGGAGGTCACCCGATGAAGCAGGACACTTTCGACAAAAGCGCATGGGCTGCCAAAAAGCAGGCGGAGCGCCAGCAGGTGTTTGCCATGGTGGAGCAGGCCACACGGCAGCTTTCCGACCCGGCAAGGCTGTGGGAATATCTCACGGTTCAGCAGCGCTTTGACCGCTATACCGTCTCCAACGCGCTGCTGGTAGCGGCGCAATGCCCGACCGCCACCCGGCTGGCGGATTATGAAACCTGGGCGCAGCGCGGTGTGTCGGTTCGCCGCGGGGCGCAGTCCATCTCCATTCTGGAGCCGGGTAAAAGCTATAACCGGGCAGATGGCAGCGTGGGGCGCTCCTTCAACATCAAACATTTGTTTGACATCGGGCAAACCAACGCGCCGCAGACCGCCCTCGCCAAACCCGACCAGAAAACACTGGCGCGGGCCATTGTCAGCTCTTCGCCGGTTCGGGTTCGGGCGGTGGATTCTCCGGGGGATTTTGTGGCGCGCTACGACCCCGCCGAAAAGGAGCTTCGCGTTGCCAGACACCGAACACCCCAGCAGCTTTGTACCGGGCTACTGGCCGCCATCATGGACGCCCGCATGGATACCGAGCTGCACGACCCTCCCGCTGACCCGCAGGCCAACCGGGACCTTGCCCTGTTCATGCTCTGCCAGCGATATGGTCTGCCGATGCAAAAGCCGGAGTTGTCGGACCGGCAAAAGGCACTGGATCCCAAGGCTCTGCGGGGAGAACTGGAAACCGTTCGCCGGATGGCCAGCAGCTGCATGGCAGCTGTGGAAAAGCAGCTTGCCCATCTGCGGCAGGCGGAGAAAGGAGACCACGATGAAAGATGAACCGAAATGTCTGGAAATGGACCATTTGGAGCAGGGCACCCTAATCAACGCGCTGAATCAGATGCGCACCGACCAACTGGAGCAGGGGCGGCCCACCGATGCGGTGGATGACCTGTTGTTGAAGGTCATTGACGCGCCCTCCAAACGGGAACGCCTGATCGACAAATGGAGGAGCCGTGATGAGACCCGTTGACGGCCGCCAGCGCATCCTTGCTGCGGTGCTGGGGTTACTGCCCACCGTCTGGCTGGCGCTTCTGGCCGCGCCGTACCTGTCAGGCGGACTGCCGCAGCTCATAGCTGAACTGCCCGCAGCGCTGAATCAGCCATTTCAAATTACTTTTACGCAGGACACGCCCCGATGTGTCCTGCTGTTTTTGTTGGTGTACGGCGCGGCGGTGTGCTGCCTGTTGACCAATGACCGCAACTATCGCCGCAGAGAGGAACATGGCTCTGCCAAATGGGGCGATCCTGTTGCCATTGACCGGAAATACCGGGACCGCAGGCACCCGGAAGAAAATGCCCTGTTCACCCAGCACATCGCCATGCGGCTGGATTGCAGACGCACCATGCGGAATCTGAATGTTGTTGTGGTGGGCGGTTCCGGCTCCGGCAAGACCCGCTTCTACTGTCTGCCCAATCTCATGCAGTGCAGCCGTTCTTTTATCGTGTTGGACCCCAAGGGGGAGCAACTGCGCAGCACAGGCCGCCTGCTGGAAGCCAAGGGCTACCGGGTCAGGGTTCTTAATCTGATTGACATGGCATCGTCCTTTTGCTACAACCCATTTGTGTATCTGCGGGACGACAATGACATTCAGCGCCTCGTCACCAACCTGTTCAAGAACACCACCCCCAAGGACAGCAAGCCCGCCGACCCGTTTTGGGACCAGGCAGCGGAGATGCTTCTGATGGCGCTGGTGCTGTATCTGCACTACGAAGCGCCGCCGGAGGAACAGAACTTTGCTATGGTCATGGAGATGGTGCGCGCCGCCGATGTAAACGAGGATATGCCGGATTACCAAAGCCCGGTGGACGAACTGTTTGAGCGCCTTGCCATGCGGGACCCCGACCACATTGCCCTGAAATATTACCGCAATTACCGCTGCGGCAGCGCCAAGACGCTGAAATCCATCCAGATCACACTGGTATCCCATCTGGAAAAATTCAATTTGCAGGCGCTGGCTGACCTGACCCGCACCGATGAGCTGGAGCTGCCCCGCATGGGCGAGGAAAAAACGGTGCTGTACTGCGTCATTCCCGATAACGACGGCAGCTTCAATTTCATCGTGGGAATGCTGTACACGCAGTTGTTTCAGCAGTTGTATTATCAGGCGGACTTCGTCCATGGCGGCGCACTGCCTGTGCCGGTGCATTTCCTGATGGACGAGTTTGCCAATGTGGCGCTGCCCGACGAGTTTGATAAGCTGCTGGCCACCATGCGCAGCCGTAATATTTCAGTGTCCATCGTGCTGCAAAACATCTCACAGCTGAAAGCCCTGTTTGAAAAGCAATGGGAATCCATCATGGGCAACTGCGACGAGTTTTTGTATCTCGGCGGCAACGAGCAAAGCAGCCACGAGTATGTGTCCAAACTGCTGGGCAAGGCCACCATCGACCTGAATACCTACGGCCAGAGCAAGGGCCGCAGCGGCAGCTATTCCACCAACTGGCAGCTTTCGGGCCGGGAACTGCTGATGCCGGATGAGGTTCGCCAGTTGGACAACCGTTATGCGCTGCTGTTCATTCGCGGGGAACGGCCTGTGATGGATCTGAAATTTGATACCCTGCGCCACCCCAATGTGAAGCAGACCACGCTGGGCGGCGCGCCGCCCTACGATGCCCGACCGCCGCGGCAAACAGCGGTTGCCCCGCCGCAGGTGTGGGACGAACAGCATCCGCCTGCCGGTATTGACCCGGACGATGCCGCCGCGTTTACCAATGAAGAACTGGAACTCTTTTTTGAACAACACAAGGAGAATATACCATGAAATTCAATCCCCTTTTTACCCGCAATAGCTCTGATATGCCCCGCCTGAATCCCGCGCAGCTGACCCGGAAAGGCAAGCTGCTGTTTGCGCTGTTCGCTGTGCTGGTGGTTCTGCTGCTCTGCCTTGCGACGCCCGCACTGGCCGAGGGAGACCCGCTGACCGTCATCAACAACCTGTCCACCTTCATTTTCTCGGTCATTCGCGCCGTAGGCATGATTCTGCTGGGCTGGGGCATCGTACAGGTTGGCCTTTCCTTCCAGAGCCATGACCCGTCCCAGCGCTCCAACGGTTTTCTGACGCTGGCGGGCGGAATCATCATCACCTTTGCCAAAGAAATCCTTGATCTGATTCTTGGTGCAGGCTGATGCCCGCCGCCGCAAGGGAGGTGAGAATTTGGACGATCAATCTTGGGTGGTAGACAACCTGCAAAACGCCCTCACCACATGGAACGGTAAACTGAACGAAATCTGGACGCTGCTCACCGTCAGCCCGCAGAGCTTTAAGGGCGGCGGCGTTTGGGGCATTGTGACCAGCATCAACAGTGCACTGCTGCCGATTGCGTATGGGCTTCTGGTGCTGTTTTTTGCCATGAGCGTATGCAAGACCTGCGGCAGTCTGACGGAAATCAAGCGTCCCGAACACGCACTGCGCCTGTTTATCCGGTTTGCTCTGGCCAAAGCCGCTGTCACCTACTGCATGGAGCTGCTGACCTCACTGTTTACCATTGCCCAGGGCATTGTGGCGCAGATCATCGGCACAGCGGGTCTGACCGGGCTGAACGGTGGAAGTCTGCCGCAGGAGCTGATTGACACCATCAATGGCTGCGGGTTTTGGGAGAGCATTCCGCTGTGGGCGGTGACGCTGCTGGGCAGCCTGTTCATCACCGTCATGTCCTTCATTATGATTCTGACGGTCTACGGTCGCTTTTTCCGGCTGTTCATGTACACGGCCATTGCACCGGTGCCGTTATCCGCCTTTGCAGGCGAAACCACCAGCCACAGCGCCAAAGCCTTTGTGCGGTCCTATCTCGGCGTTTGTCTGGAGGGAGCCATCATCGCGCTGGCCTGCACCATCTATTCCTCCATCGCTGTTACGCCTGCGGTCAGTGCGGGAACTGCCCCGATTACGGCCACTTGGGGCTATGTGAGCGAGGTGGTGTTTGGTCAGCTTGTGCTGGTGGGGACCATCAAGGCCAGCGACCACATTGTGAAGGATATGCTGGGGCTATGAAGTACGCACAGTACACTTTGATTTGATAGTTGCCCGCCGGAAACACCCCAAACAATAAACTTGACCGATTGCTTTGAAAATGCTGTGTTTGTCCATGCAGAACAAAAGTCAACACGGCTTTCAAGGGACTGGCTTCGGCCGGTCCCCTATTTTTTGAGTGGTTTCCCAAAGCGGAGCATTCAAAAGGCAGTCATTGTCATTGCAGCGTACTCTATTGTGATTGTTCTTGCATTATATATGGCTGTGTGATAACATGAAATCAAATCGGTATTT
>JBJEYG010000169.1:0-7883 GCA_051886555.1 Gemmiger sp. | reverse complement strand
CATCAGATCATTGTGCGCAAAACTTCTGGGACTGCCCGCCTGTTCGGCGTAGCGCAGCTCGCTCAGCGTATCACAATGCAGGTCCCATACTTTCATATCCGGTTACGCTCTCCTTTTTATTCTTTACAAAAACTCCGCCAGTGCGCGGCACACCGTGCCGTCCCGGCCGGTCATCGGCCGGGCGGCGGCCAGCGCGTTGAGCACCGCTTCCTCGGTGGCCTCCGCCGCAGCGGCAAAGGCCGGCTCAATTCGGTTTTCGTTGAGCATACGGCATTCCAGCACCGCCCGCGTCTCGCCGTGTTCGGCGCCGTTGGCGGTGGTAAAGCCCAGCATCACGTCACCGCTGCCGTGGCCCCAGATGCTGCCGCACCGCGCCAACCCCACGCCGCACCGCCGGATGATGCGGCGCAGCTGGCGGTCGCTCACCGGCAGGTCGGTGGCCACCACCATCATGCAGCTGCCCCGGTCCTGTTCGCGGGGCACCCCCTCGATGCGGGCGCGGATGTCCGGCCCCACGCGCCTGCCGCACAGGGTCAGGTCGTCCAGCCGGCCGTGGTTGGCCTGCACCAGCACGCCCACCGTGTAATCCGTACCGTCCAGTGTGACCACCCGGCTGGCGCTTCCGATGCCGCCTTTCAGCCCGTGGCAGATCATACCCGCGCCGCCGCCCACGCTTCCCTCAGCGAAATCCCGTGCGGCGGTAGCGACCGCTTCGCGGAACTGCCGCGCCCCGGCGGCACGGTCGGTGATGCAGCTGAGGATCCCGTCGTTGCACTCGCCCACCACCGGGTTGACGCTGCGCACCGTCACACCGGCGGCGGCAGCCTGCTCCACCGTATAATCCACCAGTGCGTCGTACACCCGGCCCACGCTGAGCGTGCTGGTGAGGGCGATGGGCGTTTCCAGCAGCCCCAGCTCGTCGATCTGCACCAGCCCCGCCGACTTGCCGTAGCCGTTGAGCACACAGGCCGCCGCGGTGCATTTGTGCAAAAACACCTGCGGCCGCGGCAGGATGACCGTCACGCCGGTGTGGTGGGCGGCGTCGTGGATGGTGCCGTGCCCCACCAGCACACCCGGCACGTCGGTGATTTTATTCAGCGGCCCCGGGGGCAGCCTGCCCA
The DNA here is from genome assembly GCA_051886555.1 of Gemmiger sp. Lineage (GTDB taxonomy): Bacteria > Bacillota > Clostridia > Oscillospirales > Ruminococcaceae > Gemmiger. The sequence continues at coordinate 6,762 of JBJEYG010000169.1, read as the reverse complement.
CCGTGAAGCCGTAATCGCAAAACCGCTTGGTCATTCCTTCGGTTCCTCCATCAGCTGAGCCATATCCACCCACAGCTGCGGGTAGATGGAACTGCCCAGGTTGCTGGCGTAAGCCACCGCGCACACAACAAAGAACAGCGGAATATACTGCATACCGAACAGTTCACCGCCCACCAGCACAGCGGCAAAGAAGGTATCGGTGCCGGCGCAGAACACCGCCGTGTAGCCCAGCCCCGCGCCCAGCACGGCAGGCAGGCCGAGCACCGGCGCCACCACCGCGCCCAGCGTGGCGCCGATGGTGAACAGCGGCAGTACCTCGCCGCCCTGGAACCCGGCCGAAAGGCAGAGAACCGTCAGCAGCATTTTGGCGATCCAGTCCCAGGCATACACCTCGCCGCCGGTGAACGGCGCGGCCAGCAGCGTCTCGCCCACGCCATTGTACCGTCCGCCGGTGAGCAGCCCCACCGCAGCCGCCACCGCGCCCGCCACCAGGATGCGCACATAAGGGTTGGGCAGGCTATGCTCCGCCAGACCGTGGGCACGGTGCATCAGCCGTGCAAACAGCGCGCCCACCAGCCCGCATACCACGCCCAATACCACAACGCGAACCAGCGTAGCCGGATCCATGGCCGGCAGTTCCCCCAGATCGGCGGAAAAACGTCCCTGCCCCAGCCGCCCGCTGACCATGCTTGCCGTACAGGCCGCCACCAGCGCGGGCAGCAGTGCGGTGTACTCCGCCGCGCCCATGTGGAACAGTTCGGTGGCGAACACCGTCGCGGTGAGCGGCGTGCGGAACAACCCGCCGAATCCGGCGGCCACGCCAGCCATCAGCAGATTGCGGCGGGTACGCGCGTCACGCAGCGGACGGCCCAGCAGGCTGCCCACCGTAGCGCCCATCTGCACAGCCACGCCTTCGCGGCCGACGCTGGCGCCGAACAGGTGGCTGACCCAGGTGGCGCCCACCGCCATGGGGATCACCTTGCCAGGGACCCCCTGCCGCCTGCCGGCCCCGGCGTCAAACACCAGGCGGATCGCCTTGCGGCATTCCGGCCCGAACCGGTCGTAGGCAAAGCAGATGGCCGCGCCCGCGGCAGGCAGCAGCACCAGCAGCCAGGGATGCGCCTCGCGCACCCCGGTGACCAGATCCACCCCCTGCCCGAACACGGCGTCCAGCACCCCGGTGACCGCGCCCACCGCAGCCGCCAGCAGCAACAGCAGCGCGATGCCGGCGGCATGGCGCAGAAAATCCATCAGCTTTTCCATCATTCCATCCCCCGCAAATCTATACAAACGTGACGGAGCGGCCGCATTCCGTTTCCACCCGTCTGCATCCTATCTTAGCACATTTCCGCACCGCATACCAGTGTGCGGAGCCGATTGATTCGACGGAAGCGCCGCTTTTTCTTGACTTGACAACATCAAGTTGCTAAAATGGATTTAACGATTGTGAAACTGTATTGTTTTTGCCGCACAGCCGCAAAAAACGCGGGCTTTTCCCCGGATTTTCCGGCATGCGCGGCAGCAGGAACAACAGGAGGCCGCTATATGCGCGACGATGTTTCCGCCGGGCGCAGCCTGGCTTTGTACAACGCCATCCTTCGCATCAAGGATCTTGACGAATGTGTGCGTTTTTTTGATGATCTTTGCGCGGTAACCGAACTGCGCACGCTGGAACAGCGCTACGACGTGGCCTGTTGCCTGCTGGAGGGCAAGGTTTACTCGGAGATCCGGCGCGAGACAGGCGCGTCCAGCGCCACGGTATCCCGCGTCAACCGCATGCTGAACTACGGCACCGGCTGCTTTGCCGACAGTGTGCGCTACGACCTGGCCCAGCGCCCACAACTGAAAGAAGGCGGCGAGCAACATGATTCCGGCGACAAGCAAAACGACGACTAATCCGAAAGCTCCCCTGCTGGCGGCCGCAATGCTGCCGGTATTTTTGCTGCTGGGCAGCTGTTCCGCCGGGCCGGCGCATCTGGACGTCACCCCCTATGTGAGCGTCTGCTTCGCGGGGGAGGACGGCTCCGGCACCGCCGAGGTGGTATTGGACGAAAACGGCCTGATCCGCGCCGCCTGCGACGCGCTGGAGCTGGACGAAGCCCAGCTGGCCGACGCCGGCACCCGCGAGAGCGCCATGGCCCAGCAGCTGATCAGCGCAGTAAGCCTGCAGGTTGACCCCGCCGAGGGGCTTTCCAACGGCGACACCGTCACGGTGGAGGGTACCGTGGATCTGGGGCTGTGGAACTCGCTGGTGGGCAGCCGGCTGGAAGTATCCTTCACCTCCTTTACGGCGGTGGTGTCCGGCCTGAGCGCCACGGAGGCCATCGATCCGTTCACCAACGTGGACGTTTCCTGGCTGGGCTACGCGCCGGAACTGAGCATGCAGCTGAACCTGCACAACACTACTTCCGCCCCCTGGACCTGGATCAGCTACACCACCACCGCCGGTGCCGGGCTGGATGTGGGCGACACGGTTACCGTGACGGCCGCCGCCGACCCCGACACGCTGGCCCGGCTGGGGTACCGCCTGACCGACACGGAAAAAACCTTCACCGTACCTGCCTCCGTCGGCCGCTATGCCTCCCGCTGGGAGGATGTGGACGCCGCCGGGGTGCAGACGCTGCTGGGCCTTGTGACCGACACGCTGGACGCAATGCCCCGCGCACTGCCCGAACAGCTGTACGCCGTGGCGGAGGACGGCAGCACCATCCTGCTGAACACGGCCGAGTGCACGGATTTTGCTTACGCTTCGGCCAAATTTCTCAGCGCGGCACGCCGTCCCGCCGGCGTGCCGACGGACTGGCGCAACGCGCTGGTGTGCGTCTACTGCTTCAACGCCCCCTCCGCGGAGGACGCTTCGGTCTTTTACAGCGCCTTCGCATTGCCGGATCTGGCAGTGAGCGCCGCCGGGGTTCTGGCACAGGCGGGCGACGTCTGGTTCTATGACGAGGCCGCCGCCAGCCCCGAGATGCTGACGCTCTTCCCCGCCGGCGCCGACTATCGCATTGCGGATGTCTCCTTCGACCGGCAGCAAACGCCGGAAACCGCGTCCTGAAAAAACAAAACTGCGCACCGCCGCAGGGAAAGGAAACCATCATGTCTGTTCAGATCCGCGACTTCGGCAGGACCACCGCCGGCCAGCCCGTGCGGGAAGCCATTCTGTCCAACGGCAAGCTGGAGGTGCACATTCTCAGTTATGCCGCCATCATCCACAAGCTGATCGTGCCGGATAAAAAGGGACGCCCGCTGGATGTGGTGCTGGGCTACCCCACCGTGCCGGATTACGAGTTGAACCCCGACAGCATGGGCGCCATCGTGGGCCGCTTTGCCAACCGCATTGCGGGGGCATGCTTTTCCATCGACGGGCAGGAGTTCCGCGTAACGCCCAACCAGGGCAAAAACTGTCTGCACAGCGGCCTGCACGGCCTGGATCATACTTTGTTTGACATGCACCCCATCAACGGAAGCGACACCGGCATTTCCCTCACCTGCACCAGCCCCGCAGGCACCGACGGGTTTCCCGGCACATTGCAGGTGGAGGTTCAGTATTCGCTGGCCGGCAGCGGGCTGGTGATCCGCTCCTACGCCACCACCGACGCACCCACCGTGGTCAGCATCACGAATCACAGCTACTTCAACCTGAACGGCCACGCCAGCGGCAGCGCGCTGGGGCACCGCCTTTCGCTGGAAAGCCCCGCCTATCTGGAGGCGGATGACGCCTCCATCCCCACCGGCCGGAAAATCCCGGTGGCGGACACGCCGATGGATTTCAATGAAGAAAAAACCATCGGGCGGGACATCGGCGTCCGTTACCCCGCCCTGTTGCAGGCAGGCGGCTACGACCACTGCTATGTCCTGCCGGACACCGGCCTGCGCCACGCTGCCTGGCTGGTGGGGCCGGAAACGGGCATCCGCATGGAAACGCTCACCACCCAGCCCGGCGTGCAGCTTTACACCGCCAACTACCTGACCCCCACCACCCCCTGCAAAGATGGGGCCTCCTACGGTCCGCGGGACGCCGTCTGCCTGGAGACACAGTATTTCCCCGACTCGCCCAACCATCCCGGTTTCCCGGACACGACGCTGCGCCCCGATGAGACTTACGACGAGACCACCGTGTACAAATTTGACATTGCCGAACCGTGACCGCCCCGGGAGGGACGCCCATGCTGACCGTAGACAAACTCAACCTGAAGGAAAACATGTCCGACGGGGAGCGGAGCATTGCCGATTATCTGCTGAGCAAAGGCCGCGAGATCGCCAAGTATTCCACCCGCGGCCTGGCCGAAGCCACCTATACCTCGCCCGCCACCGTGATCCGGCTGTGCAAAAAGCTGGGATTTTCCGGTTTTGACGCCTTCAAGGCGGAATTTCTGAAGGAGCTGGAATATCTGGAGCGCGAACCGGGCGCAGTGGATTTCAACTTTCCCTTCGAGGAGGGCGACTCCCCCATGAAGGTGGCCAACCGTATCTCCTCGCTATACGCGCAAACCATTCAGGATACCATGTCGCTGCTGCGGTACGACGAGCTGAAAAAGGCCGTGGCGCTGCTGAAATATCATTCCGACATCCATGTGTTCTCGGCAGGTACCGCCATCAATCAGGCGGAGTCCTTCCGCGAAAAAATGCTCAAGATCGGCAAGCGGGTGTTTATCTCCAACAACCTGAATTATCAGCTGTATGAGGCCGGTTGTCTCGGCGCACAGGACGCGGCCATCATCATCTCCTATTCCGGCGAGACGCGCCAGATCGTGCAGATCGCCAAGGAATGCCGCCGCTGCGGCACGCCCATCATTGCGCTGACCTCCTTCAGCGAAAACACGCTGTCCCACTATGCCGCCTGCAAGCTGACGCTCTCCACCAAGGAAAGTATTTACTGCAATCTGGGCGATTACAGCTCCCATCTCTCGGTCAGCCTGCTGCTGGATATCCTGTATTCCGCTTTCTTCTTGCAGAACTATGAGCAGAACTACCAGCAGAAGCTCAACAAGGCCCGCGTTCTGGAACGGGACCGCACTTCCACGAACCCGATCCTGATGGATTTGGACAAAATGCACAAATCCGAAGGGGAATGAAACAGCGTTTCGCGCTGCGGGGTCTGTACAGGGCGCCGATTTTTGAACGCTGTAACAACACTTGTTTTGAATATTGCGAAGCAACCTCCTTGCAATTATGATGATTGCAAGGAGGTTTTTCTTATGAAATTTCAGGACGACTTTTTATGGGGCGGCGCCACAGCCGCCAACCAGTATGAGGGCGCCTACCTGGAAGGCGGCAAAGGCCTGAGCATTGCCGACGTGGAAAAGGGCGCGCGCCACGGCGTTCCCCGGGAGATTCACGACTCGGTGCGCGAGGGCGAGTACTACCCCAGCCATGAGGGGATCGATTTCTACCACCGCTACCATGAAGATGTGGCGCTGTTCGCCGAGATGGGTTTCAAATGTTTCCGCATGTCCATCAACTGGCCCCGCATCTTCCCCCGCGGCGACGAAGCCGAGCCGAACGAGGAAGGGCTGGCCTTCTACGACCGGGTGTTCGACGATCTGCTGGCCCACGGCATCCAGCCCATCGTCACGCTGTCCCACTACGAGACGCCGCTGTACCTTGTACAGCATTACGGCTCCTGGCGCAACCGCGCGCTGATCGACTTTTTCGCCCGCTACTGTGAGGTGGTGTTCACCCGCTACAAGGGCAAGGTCCATTACTGGATGACCTTTAACGAGATCAACGAGACGATGAACCAGGAAACGCCCTACCACCAGGCGGGCGTGCTCTACCGCGAGGGCGAGGATCCCAACGCGGTCAAGGTGCTGGTCAGCCACAACATGTTTTTGGCCAGCGCCAAAGCGGTGCAGATCGGCCACCGCATTGACCCCGGCAACAAAATCGGCTGCATGGTGCAGTACCCCACCACCTACGCCAAGACCTGCAATCCCGCCGACGTGCTGGCGCAGCGCTACCAGATGATGCCCAACTTCTACTACACCGACGTGATGTGCCGCGGACATTACACCAATCTGTGCCGCGCCCAGCTGCGACGGCTGGGCGTGGCGCTGCACACCAAACCGGGCGACGAGGAACTGCTGAAAACCGGAACGGTGGATTACATCGCCTTCAGCTATTACTTTTCGTCGGTAGCGTCGGCCACCGACCGCACCGACTGTCTGGTGGAACGCAGGAATCCTTACCTGAAGCGCACCGACTGGGACTGGCCCATCGACCCCGCCGGCCTGCGCATCGCGCTCAACGAGCTGTACGACCGGTACGAGCTGCCGCTGTTCGTGGTGGAAAACGGCCTGGGTGCCCTCGACACGGTGCAGCCGGACGGCAGCATTCAGGACGATTACCGCATCGAATTTCTCGGCCGCCATATCGACGCGCTGCGTCAGGCGGTGGAGTTGGATGACGTGCCGGTGCTGGGCTACACCTGCTGGGGTCCCATCGACATCATCTCGGTGGGCACCGGCGAGATGCGCAAGCGCTACGGCTTCATCTACGTGGACAAGGACGACGCGGGCAAGGGCACGCTGAACCGCAGCCGCAAAAAGTCCTTCTACTGGTACAAAAAGGTCATCGCCTCCAACGGGGCCGACACCTCCAACGAGCCGTGACCACCCTGCCCGAATCATGGACGCTACTGTAACAATAAGAGGAGGAACATTTTTATGAATGCTAAAAGAACCGCTGAGTTGGTGCTCAAGGAAGTGGGCGGCGCGGAGAATGTCACCTTTGTGACCCACTGCGTGACCCGACTGCGCTAGA